>JAISSD010000038.1 GCA_031273295.1 Prevotella sp. | reverse complement strand
TTCCTACGGGCTGCAGGCGCTGCAAAATTCAATCATCCCGACGTATTCCGCTATAAATTTATTTCTCATGCTCAAGGGTCGCTTCACCGTTTGGAATAGCTTTAACCTGACGGCTATGCCCGCCAGGGATGGAATGCGAATAAATATCCCGTTTATTTTTGTACAGTTCCTTAAATTTTATCATCAAGCAATTAACAGGAAAAGAGTTGAAAAACAATGAGATAATGAGGTTTGGCGTTTGGGGTAACTCATTTGGCTACCGAGGTTGTTTTGTTTATTGGAATCAGGTAAAAATGAGGTTTTGTGCTATTATCCCAAAATGTTCATTGGAATATAACTGGCTGGTAACAAGCTTTGTACAATTTTTTGATTTCTAATGGACGCCATTGGAAAAACATGAGCGTTTTGGGTAGCGGGCGCATAATCCAAACAAGTTTGGCTTCTGCCGGGTCACAAAAAACAACTAAATATATTGATAATAATCGTA
Source organism: Prevotella sp. (assembly GCA_031273295.1). Taxonomy (GTDB): domain Bacteria; phylum Bacteroidota; class Bacteroidia; order Bacteroidales; family Dysgonomonadaceae; genus Dysgonomonas. The sequence continues at coordinate 12,101 of JAISSD010000038.1, read as the reverse complement.
TTATGGCACATTAATTCGTATAAAACAGGCATTTTTCCGGTGCATTAATGCTGAAATGGACATTTTGGGATAATTGATTACTTATACCGTGCACGGCATGGTTTTGTGCATGTAAGGTATATGGTAAAAACGCATGAACAAATGAATTTTATGCGTTATATTATGTATTCCTGCACAAAAGTATGCCGCGTGAAGTATAAATGAAAATAATTTGGTCGCCTGGCGCCGTAAAAAATTTAGCGGATATTTTCGAGTGGCATAAAGAAAAAAACTTAAAAAGATTCCAAGACGAGATAATTAATCTTTTACAATACGCGTTCCAGAATCCTTTCCTATTTCATTTGCACTTGTTATCACCACTTCTTTCACGCCGGCCTCGACGGAGTTGAATGCGTTTTCAAGTTTCGGAATCATGCCCCCCTGTATAATGCCTTTGCGCACCAAGTCTCTAAACCCGGCTTTATTTAACGAGGAAATCACGCTGTCGTCATTATTTTCGTCCATCAACACTCCCTTTTTTTCGAAACAATACACAAGGCTTACGTCAAAGATTCCGGCTAAAGATCTTGCTGTCTCTCCGGCTATTGTATCGGCGTTGGTATTCAGCATATTACCCTGCATATCATGGGTAAGGGGGGCCAGGATCGGCGTTATCCCCCAAGATACAAGGGAATACAACATTCCCGTGTTTACTTCTTTTACATCTCCTACAAATCCATAGTCGATATCTGCCACAGGCCTTTTTTCGGAACGGATCAGATTTATATCTGCTCCTGTAAGGCCAAGGGCATTGACATTCAACGCCTGCAGCCCGGCCACAATATTCTTGTTCACCAATCCTCCGTAGACCATTGTCACAACCTGCAATGTTTCCAGATCCGTGATACGGCGGCCGTTTACCATACGGCTTTCCAAGCCGAGTCGTCCGGCCAGTTTTGTCGCCGAGCGTCCGCCGCCATGCACGAGGATCTTATTTCCTTTTATTTGGGAAAAATCTCTTAGCAACTGTTTTAGCGACGCTTCTTCTTCCACAATCCTGCCGCCTACTTTTATTATCGTTAATTTCTCCATGATCTGATACTGAATGATTACGTGTAAAGATAAAACAAAAAGAGACTGTTCCTGTTGAAACAATCCCTTAATAAATTTTTTTTCGAAAGATCACTTTCTAATACCCAGTTCTTTGATGATGGCGCGATATCTTTCGATATCGTTTGCTATCAGATAATCAAGCAAACGGCGGCGTTTACCTACAAGGCGTCTTAGTGATCTTTCAGTGTTATAATCCTTCTTGTTTGACTTCAAGTGTTCGGTCAAATGCGAAATACGGTATGAAAACAATGCTATCTGAGCTTCTGACGAGCCAGTATCAGTGTTAGACTTTCCGTGTTTTGCGAAGATCTCTTGCTTTTTAGCTGAATCTAAATACATAAGTTCTTGTTTATAATTATTTAACGAGGTGCAAAGATAAGACTTATTTTGTGACAGACAAATATTTAGCCGCTAAAAATACTGTCAAAATGGCAAATCGTCGCTCGTGTCATCGCTAAAATCTACGGGAGGAGGGGCTTGCGCCGATTGAGCGGTTTGAGCGGTTTGTACCGGTTGTCCATATCCCTGCGCAGGAGCAGGAACAGACACGCCGGATCCGGCTAGCTCCACTTTCCAACCTCTCAGGTCGGTATACCAGTTTCCATTATATTCACGGCTTTCCACATCAAAAGACACATCCAGAATATTTCCTGTCTGGAGGGTCGATTCATTTATTTTATCCCCCCAAAAAGATACACATACTTTTTTAGGATACATACCGTCGGTTTCCAGAATAATACTCTGTTTTTTCCATTCCCCGTTTTTTCCCATACCTGTTTGCACAGGCAATACTTGAATCAATTTAGCTGTTAATTGCATTGTATTTATTGTTTTCTAAGGTCGCGGACCTGTTTGTTAACTAACCAAATATACTATTTACTGATGAATATAGATCATAACATTAAAATCTCCTTTTCGCCTATTTTCAAAAACGCATTGTAAAGTTACAAAAAAAATAATTAATCTCGACTTTCATCAAAAGGTATCTTTTGTTGCGCTTCTTCTATTGCCTGTAATTTTTCGGCGGATGTAATAAATTCTTTGTAATATGCCAGAAGCATGGTAGTCAGCGGAATTGCGATTATCATGCCTACTATTCCCAACAATGATCCCCATACCGAAAGAGATAAAAGGATAATGGCCGGATTCAGCCCCATCGCTTTACCCATTATCCTGGGAACCAAAAACAGATCCATGACGCACTGTACAATAACGTATATCAGGGCCGTCAATCCCAGCATGGCCCAGAAACTGTCGTCGGTTTGTGATGCACGCAGCCAGCACAGCAGTATCGCAGGAGGAAATGTGATGACCTGAAAATACGGTATCATGTGCACAAGGCCTACAAAAATTCCAAACATGATCGCCAGCGGCAAACCTATGATCTGAAACCCGGCGGCATACAATACCGCCAGAATGCAACAGATAAAAGCCTGATGACGGAAATACTTGTTCATGCCGGCCTCGACGTCCAGCGTTATGCGGCCTACTATCGGACGGTATTTGGGAGGAACAAGGAATCGCCTGAGTTCGTTTATCTTGTCATAATCGAGCAGTATGAATATCAGATACAGGATTATGATAAAAATGACCGTGAGGCCGAGCAAAAATGACACAGTGTTTGAAAACAGAGATTCCACGGCAGGGATTATATATTGGATAAATTCCACAAGATTGTCTTTGGACAGGCTTTTTTGCAACTCTTTGTAATCTACATATTTTTCTATAATATCGGCAACGCTGACAGGAATCCCGTTCCCGCTTATTGAAGACAGGTCATAGCTGGAAATCAATCCGTTGATTTGCCGGATCTCGTTCTCGATAAGGGGAACCAGTATAAATCCGAGCAATGTAAATACTCCCGCTACCGACATCAGTGTGAGCACGACAGCTATGGAGTGGTGGAGCTTCAACCTTCTCTTGTAAAACCGCACCAGCGGATTGAGCATATAGGCAAAAAGCCATGCTACAAAAAAAGGCAACAACACATTTTTTAGCAGATAAAGAAAATAGAGAACGGTTCCCAAAGCCAACACACTTATCAGCAAGCGGATAGTACGGTCGAAGGTAAAAGGTTTATCAAATGGCTGTCCCATTGTCGTTATGCAGATGCCGATTTAAATTATTTAATATATCTTTACAAAGATATTTTATTTTTTTTGATTCTCCATAACAATTTCTATGATGAAAACAATGAGAAGATGTTTATTAACATTCTTGATATTAATTTCTTATGTTTTGAATGCGCAAGTAAAACAGGCGGGAGTAGAAACTTTCCTCAATCATCAGGGTTTGAAGCATGCCTCGGCGGGTATTTGCGTCAAAGATCTTTCCGGCAAACAGCTTGCAGGCCACAATGAAGATAAAGCGTATACTCCCGCGTCGATACTGAAAGTGGTGACAACCGCCACTGCTTTGGAAATTCTTGGGCCCGATTACAGGTATCAGACTACTCTGGCTATAGACAAGGATAAACCGGACAGGTTGCTGGTGCACGGATACGGTGACCCTACCCTTGGCACCGAGCATCTGGACAATACGCCTGACGCGTTTCTGTCTCAATGGACGGAACAGATCAGGCAGAAATTCGATCCCGCTAAGAGTCTGGACATTACTGTCATCGACGATTATTTCGGATACCGGGGAGTTTCGCAGCAATGGACATATCAGGATATGGGTAATTATTACGCCGCCGCAAGTTATGGCATAAGTATTTACGACAATACTTACAAGCTCTTTTTCAATACAGTCCGAGGCGATACCTGTCCCGTCATTGTAAAGACCCTGCCTGAAATGAACCTGATGTTTCGCAACGAACTTGCACTGAACAGCGCGGGGCAGGATAACGGGTATATTCACGGGGCGCCTTTTTCTGTCAACAGGTTGCTGACCGGAGACATACCCGGCGGGAAGGTTTCTTTCAGTATAAAAGGCGATATCCCCAACCCGGGATTGTATCTTGGCAAAGTACTGGCGAAACATCTGACCGGAGAAGGCTTCGAAACAGGCGCCGTGGAAAGCGCTTACAACAGGTATTTTGCCCAAATGCATTCTAAAAATAAAAAAACTTCCGACGAGGATGTATTCTATCGCCATCAGTCTTTCCCTCTGAAGGATATTATAAAAGACACGAACGTAAGAAGTAATAACCATTATGCGGAACACCTTATACGTACTGTCGGGCGCGCGAAGACGACCGATATATATTCCTGCCCGTTGGACGCGGGTATCGCCGAAACCAAAAAACTATGGGAAGCCAGGGGGTTGGATACCGGCGCTCTCGCCATGTTCGACGGAAGCGGGCTGGCTCCTTCCAACGCTGTCAGCCCCGCATTTATGTGCGATTTGCTTGCGTATATGCAGACAAAAAGCAAGTATGCGGATATATTTCTGGAATCATTGCCTAAAGCAGGCGTAGACGGAACTGTAAGCAGCCGGTTGAAAGGCACAAGGCTTGCCGGGAAAATATCCATGAAAAGCGGCAGTATATACGGTGTGCAATGCTTTGCCGGATATTATACGGATGGGGATAGAAAGTATGTCTTTACTATCATGGTAAACAATTTCAGCGGTCCGCGCAGTCAGATAACACAGGCTATTGACAACCTGCTGCTTTCAATGTTCCGGTAGCGCCGTTTTATTTCTTGCCTGTATTCGTCAGTTCTGCCATCTTGTCCGGCACGGCATGGATGGGCAAATCCCTTTCCAGAATGATCCCTGCAGGCGAGATCAATATATTGTAGGGTATTTCGCGGATGTAGTAGGCCTCGAAAGGTTTTGCGGCCCAGCCTCCTTTCACGGGCGCGATCTCCCATTTCACGGAGTCCGTGATGTCGGGCGAAAGAGGCGTTTGCTCGACGTCTTTTACAATAGTGATAAATTCAATATTTACTTTTTTCTTTTTCAGTTTTTTATATATTTCGATAGCGTCTCTTTTTTCGTCGCGACATACATTGCAGGTAGTCGCGGCAAAAGACAGGAGCACATATTTTCCCCTGAAATCGGAGAGCTGAACATTCTTTTCCTGTATGTTTTTCAGTGAAAATGACGGGGCATAAGCCGAAACTGCCGATAATTTTATTTTGTCCCTGAAACTTTTAAGTTCCGCCGTTAACGGGAAATCCACGGCTTTTCCTCTCAGCAAGGATAGATTTTTGTCCAGACGGGGAATTGAAGTTTCATCTTTAAAGAATGTGTTTATCAGCATCACGCTTGCTATTTTGTCGGGATTTGCCGTCACATAGGCCGCCGCTACATTGGACAATTCGAAATTAATACTTTTCAGTTCCACTACATAGTCTTTCACAACCAGGCTATCCACGTCCCTTATGCTATCCTCGGCCGTATTCAATATATCGGCGCGGGATTTCAGCAGGTCTTTGTTTTTCTCTTTAAAGCCTGTCAAATCATCGTTCACATCACCGCCTTTCACATCTATAAGGTCGGGATACAATACGTCGCCTTTCAGTTCAACTTTCCATCCCTTGTCTACCAGAACGAAGGTGCTTTTTGTATTCTTGTTGAAATACAAAGAAAATTCCGTCAGCGTATCAATTTCGTTCCGGAAAGAAAATTCCCCTTTTACATCAATGAAAACAGTATCGATGCACACAGAATCGCCCGATTCATGCGACATGAAAAAATAGCCGTCTTCCACATTGTCGAGTTTTCCGGTTATTTCATATTCATTGGGATTCTTGTTGCATGACGCGACCGTCGCGACAAGCAGCAATACAAGCGCTATGCGGGACGACAGGATGTATTTGACTGCGTCGAACCGACGTTTCAAAGCGCCGCAGGCGTAAAGGCGTCGTCCCTGCGGGATTTGGGAGCGCGAGGAGATTTCGTTTCCCGTAGATCCCGCTCTGCTCCGTCTACGGTTAATAAAGCGCCGTCCCTGCAAGACTTCCGCACGTTCTGCATGCTTGCAACAATTTGAAATGCACCCGAATGATATATTAGGTTTCGACATTTTCCCGGTTTTTTAGATATGCGTATATTGACTTTCCTTTTCTTGTTTTGAATTACAACGTAAAAATATAACTTTTATTTTTAGAAACGTTTAAAAAAAAACAAATTGCTCTAAAAAAATTTAACCGTCAGCCATTTTTCCGACAATTTCGGCAACGACAGACTTCCTTAACGCTGATCTGTGTATGTAAAATAGGTCTACAATACGGAAATTCACTATCTTTGTTCATTATAAAACAAATTACGGGCATGAAATTTATTAATTCTGTTTTTTTAGCCGCAAGCATTTTGCTTCCAATGAAATCGTACAGCCAAGACATCCCTCTGACATTAGAAGACCTGATACCCGGAGGCAAGACATTCGGCAAGTATCGTGCCGAAATGCCGCGACAACTAAGTTGGCGCGGCGACAAACTGACTTATATAAAAGGCGATACCATCATGGTTGCTCCCGATACAGACAGGGAAAAGCCGCAAATGTTGCTTAATCTTCAAAGTATTAACATGGCTTTGGGTCTTGACGGCGATAGATCTCTTAAAAGTTTAAATACAGTCCGGTTTGTTTCACCGGAATCGAACGATTTGTTGATTGCGACTCCCGACAAAATATATTTATATGACTTTGTAACAAAAAAGGCCAGGGCCGTATTCCGGTCTTTAGAGAAAACGGAGAATCACGACTGGCCGGAAAAAGGACGGATGCTGGCATATACCAAAGCCAATAATCTGTATGTGCAAGACTTTGAGGGAAAGGAATTTGCCGTAACAAACGAACGCGAACCGGGAATCGTCTGCGGACAATCGGTTCACCGGAACGAATTTGGTATTAATAAAGGGACTTTTTGGTCGCCGGCGGGAAATCTTCTTGCATTCTATCGCATGGACGAAACGGAAGTTACCGACTATCCCTTAGTAGACGCTTCTGCGCGTATCGCCCGGTTGAAGAATATAAAATACCCGATGGCAGGAATGAAAAGCCATCATGTGACAGTTGGCGTATACAATCCTGCTACCGGGCAAACAGTCTATTTGAAAACCGGCGCGCCTAAAGAGAAATACCTGACAAATATAGCATGGAACCCCGATGAAAAAAGTATTTATATCGCCGAAGTCAACAGAGGACAGGACACATGCACCGTGAAAAGTTATGACGCCGAAACAGGCAAGCGGCAAGCGATATTATTTACGGAAACTCATCCGAAATATGTAGAACCCGAAAATCCCGTTCTGTTCCTGAAAAACAATGCTTCCGAATTTTTGTGGCAAAGCAAACGCGACGGATTCAATCATCTGTATTTGTATGATACAACAGGAAAATTGCTGAAACAGATCACGTCCGGAAAATGGAACGTTACATCTGTACTGGGATTCGATGAAAAAGGGGAGAATCTTTTCTTCATTTCTACCGAAGCAAGTCCGATAGAAAAACATATTTATAAATTGAATATGAAAACCGGCAAGAAAGAACAATTGTCGAAGGAAGAAGGCGTTCATAACGCTATGTTAAGCGCTTCGGGCAAGTATGTCGGCGATATATATACTTCGCGGAACAATGCGGGCAAAGCGGCTATAACGGATACAAAAACAAACAGAACATATATCTGTCACACGGCAAAGGATCCGTACAGGAATATACAATTGCCCGAAATAATATTGGGAAAGTTGAAGGCAAACGATAATGCGACAGACTTGTACTACCGCATGGTTAAACCGTTGAATTTCGACCCCGACAAGAAATATCCCGTCATTGTGTACGTATATGGCGGCCCTCACTCCCAAATGGTAAACAATTCATGGATGGGACAGGTCAGAGGATGGGATATTTACATGGCTGAAAAGGGTTATATAGCGTTTACTATGGACAACAGAGGCACATCAAACAGAGGCATCGACTTCGAAAATATTACACATCGCCAACTGGGGGTTGTGGAAACAGAAGACCAGATGTCAGGAATCGGCTATCTGAAATCATTGCCATACGTGGACGCCGGCAGGATAGGAGTGCACGGGTGGAGCTATGGAGGATTTATGACACTGAACCTGATGCTCCGTCACCCCGAAACATTCAAGGCGGGAGTAGCCGGCGGGCCTGTCACAGACTGGAAGTATTACGAAGTGATGTATGGCGAACGCTATATGGACAGTCCCAAGGAAAACCCCGAAGGATATGAAACCTCGAATATGGTAGAACGCGCCGGAGATCTAAAAGGCCGTTTAATGCTGATCCATGGCGATGAAGACCCTACGGTGGTGATGCAGCAAAGCCTGCAATTTCTTCGATCGGCCATAAAAAAAGGCGTTCACCCCGATTTCTTTGTATATCCGGGTCATGGACACAATATGACAGGCCGCGACAGAGTGCACCTGCATGAGCACATAACCCGTTATTTTGACGATTTTTTGAAATAAAGCATGTATAAAATAAACAAACAATTCTCGTTTTCCGCCTCGCACATACTCGAGGGCCTGCCCTTTGAGCATCCCTGCTCACGGTTGCACGGGCATAATTATACGATTACCTTGCACTTGCGCGCCTTGAAACTGGACGATACCGGTTTTATTAAAGATTACAGATCCCTCGACAATGTGAAAAGATATATAGATGAAACGCTTGACCACAGGCACCTGAATGATATATTTCCATTTAATCCGACTGCCGAAAATATGGCGAAATATCTCTATGACGCCTTCAAAAAAGACATTCCCGAATTATATGCCGTGGAAGTATCCGAAACTCCTAAAACAAACGCCATCTATGAAGCTGACGGTGAATGAGATTTTCTATTCATTGCAAGGCGAGGGAGGACGCGCTGGCGAAGCGTCCATATTCATCAGGCTTGCAATGTGCAATCTGACTTGCAGCTTTTGCGATACGGATTTTGCCGGTGGCGAAGAGATGAGCGTAGACGAAATACTGAAAATTATCAGCGTTTACCCTTGCAAGTGGATAATCTGGACAGGCGGCGAGCCTACAATTCAATTAAAAAACAAGCATCTGGCCGTTTTCCGCGAACGCGGGTACAAGCAGGCAATAGAGACAAACGGCACGCGAAGAGCGCCGTCGTTGATTGATTATATCGCTTGCAGCCCCAAACAGGATTACGGGGCAATAAAAAAGCGTATCCCTTTTGCCAACGAAATCCGTCTGCCTGTACAGGCCGGCGAACCGATCCCGGATATTTCGTTGTTTCCCGAAGCCGACAATTATTTTTTAAGCCCTGTATTCGACGCGGACAAGATTAATTTTGAAAATGCGGCTTATTGCGCGGAATTTGTAAAAAAGCATCCGCAATGGCGGCTTAGCCTGCAGACGCACAAACTTATACGCATCAAGTAGCAAGAATGGAAAAATTTGAACTCGATATATTGGGATGCGGCTCTGCCACGCCTACGACATTGCATAATCCGTCGTCGCAGGTTCTGAACATCAGGGATAAACTGTTTATGATAGATTGCGGAGAGGGAACACAGTTACAGTTCAGACGAAACAAGCTACGGTTCGGGCGGCTGAGTCGGATATTTATCTCGCATCTGCACGGAGACCATTGTTTCGGACTGATCGGATTAATATCCACATTGGGATTGCTCGGAAGAACCGGATCGATTGTCATACACTCCGTCGCGGGACTGGAACATACGCTCCGCCCCGAAATTGATTTCTTCTGCAAGGATAATCCTTTCGAGGTCAAGATAGAAACATTCAATCCGAAGTCAAGTGAAATGATCTACGAAGACAGGTCTGTTTCTGTGAAAACAATACCGCTCGCACACAGGGCGCCTTGTGCCGGATTCCTGTTTCAGGAAAAACAGAAAGAAGCGCATTTGCTGCCCGACATGATCAAGTTTTACAATATTCCAGTCAAAGAACTGGCAAAAATAAAGCAGGGATCTGATTTTGTAACAAAAGAAGGCAAAGTTATTTCTCATGAAAGACTGACAATCCCCGCCAAACCTCCACGCTCGTACGCTTACTGTTCCGATACGGCATACAGCGAAAAAATAGTCCCCATAATAGAGGGCGTGGATTTACTCTATCATGAAGCCACATTTGCCGATGCGAATAGATCCCGAGCCAGAAAAACAGGCCATTCGACTGCCCGGCAAGCCGCACAAATAGCCAAAATGGCAAATGCAGGTAAATTAATGCTTGGCCATTTTTCGGCCCGTTATCCCGATAATAATGTTTTATTGGAGGAAGCAAAAGAGGTGTTTCCAAACACCGTACTTGCCAGCGAAGGACTTCGTGAAAAATTGTGAAACAGGTTATTTTTTTTCTTTTATGAAGTTTAATACCTATATTTGTGAATAACAGGAATAATAAATAATGACAAATTTAAAGAATATACTATTCCTTGTATTATGCGGCGGAACTGCTTTATCGGCAAATGCAGGTGAAACAGGCTTTCCGCCGGGCATTTATATTTTTGCGTCCGAATTTCAGCAAACACCGGATGATAAAACGATTAATCTGATTGTTGAGATCAACAATGGCGCTATTAGAATTCCGCTGGCAAATGCGCCCGTATCCGGTTATCTCGAAGTATACAGCATTTTGGGCGTGAAGATCACCAGTATCAATTTGAAAACATGCATCGGAATTTGTTCTCTTGAACTGCCCAAAGGACTCTATATCATAAAAGCAGGAAAAATAGCGCAAAAGATAATTGTCAGATAAGTATATACCGTGCACGGCATGGTTTTGTGCATGAACGATATATGATAAAAAACGCATGAGTATATGAATTCCGTATATATAATATATTCATGCACAAAAGTATGCCGCGTGAAGTATAAAAAAAGAAGAAACATAGAATTCACATCAACTAAACATGCCCGACAATTAATTTGAACCGGCAACCCTGTTTTCTTTCGAGGTTTACTCTCTGCGGAAAATTTTGGAACGCAATTATTTTTTATCGAAATATCTTCTTTTTGACGCCCCGGCATACGGGTTACGGGGAACTGAAAGTTGAAAATGAAATGCCGTTAGCCGGTATGAAAACATACCAATGGCGCAAAGCGACAGACAATATTTGCCGAAATGCAGGCGAGGCAAATAATTTTCAATTTTCAACCTTCAATTCCTTTCCCGTTTTTACTGCTTGCCGATAGCCGGTCGGCAAGCCGCCCCTATTTCTGGATACAACGAACAGAGTAACCGTACCCGCGACTGGACGCGTTTAGATTGGGCGCAGCGCCACCTATGGCAAGCCTCCTCGCGCCGGCTTCTAAAATGGTAGACGACCAGTAGTAGCCGTTCGCACTGGACCACACACCGGTACTAGCGCAGGAACCGGCAAGAGGCAAATAAAGGTCGCCGCCTGATTGGCCTGTGTCGCGTGGAATCCTCAAGCAGCTATTACTGATATTAGCCTGAAGATACTTGCCTTGCAAGACTGCAAGCTCTGTATCTGCTGGAACCCGCCAGCCATCGGGACAAGGCCCCTGTGCATTGTCGCCCTGCCAACGGTCATCGTCTTCTCCCAATTGTAACCAGTCATTGCCACTGGTGGTGATAAACATGTTCGCGTAAATACCGGAAGCTTCTGCGGCGGTAACAGGGCCGCCCTGCAAGTCGATGGCGCTATTATAGATAAACCGTGCGTAACTGCGTCCCCACTGGAAATAATATCCGCATCCGTCAAGATCAGCGCTGTAGGTAATTTTAGTAGCGCCAACATTGACCGGAGCCCAATACGCGCCCCCGACAAGAACCGGCTTGAAATCCGTGTTTTCGTAAACGGGAACGGAGGTAATGTCAAGTTCCTCTTCCAGCTGCGTTTTTTCGTCTTTTATCGTGAGAGTTCCACTGATCGGGTAAGTCGTCTTTGGCAGGATGATTTTGTAGTACTGTCTGACCTTGCCGATTGAATAGGTGGAGACAACAGGATCGCCGTCCGGAACGGGTGTGATGACATGTGAAGCATAACCCGCACCTAAAGTCATGCCGCCAAGCGAAGCCGTCAAAGCGCCGGTCGCCTTGCTGTCGCTTTCGGTATAGAATCTCAACTCGTTGTCACTGTCTCCCTTGTTGTCCG
>JAISSD010000255.1 GCA_031273295.1 Prevotella sp. | reverse complement strand
GTTCCCGACAGTCCTGCCGACCAGGAAGATTTCATGCTTGCCGTAAAATCTTACGACACCGGCGATCTGTCGGGAGCAGTCAGCCTCCGCTTTCGCCATGTCCTGTCTTATGTAACGGTCTCCGTGCAGAACGCTTATGAAGAAAACATACGCGTAAGCAAACTCGAATTGCGCAACATACATAAAAAGGGTAGCTTGAAACTTGAAGAAGATGACGGAGCGGGGGCTGCCAGCAAGGGCATACCTGCCGGCGAGACAGGCTTCCGTTACGATGACAGTGGACAGGAACATGTCACCTTGTGGACGACGACGGATAATGTCGACCATGACGATGTCGCCAACAAGATTGAATTTGCACTCGACGGCGCTGTCTCCGTTCCTGAAGATGAAACCGTATCGTTGACGGGCAATACCAACGGGCTGTTTGTGTTACCGCAGGAGCTGGAAGACGACGGTGACGATGACCTTGATGTCGGTGAAACATATATCCATGTAGAGTACGCCACATACAGTGAGCCTTCCGTAACATTGACGGAAAACATCCGGCTTGATCTGGCCGCTTTCGAAGCCGGACGGAGGTATGCGGTCATGCTGGATCTGACTTCTTACGATCCCGACCATGACCCTGCCGCCGTAAATGTCTGGGCGGCTTCGAATATTTACTTCAAGCCGGACGTGGTTGGCGGTACTGTCGGTTCGCTTACTTTCGCCGAGTCCGGAGCTGACAAGCCAACCGGCAAGGCGGGTTACCAGGGTCTTTTCTTCAAGTGGGGCAGTTTGATTGGCGTTTCGACTAACACAACGGGAGATACTTATCACGATGATCATACTTTTTTGTTCATACCTGACCTGAATACGGGCAAGTACTATAAATACAGTGTCGGCTCTGTTGTTGCAGACACGGATAACATAGTCAATGCCTACCTGAACAAGACGGCCGGAAGAAATACCTGGGCGACGATTCCTTACGCCGACGAAAACGATATTCCGGTTGACAGTAGTCGCGACGATGATCGTTTGACTACTGCTTCCGACCCCAGCCTGTATGCTTTTTACAAGGGCGATATCTGCAAGTACCTGTCCGACACCAAAAGTACCAACGGCAGCGGTTTGCTCAGTAAAAATAATTGGATAATGCCTGTCAGTCGAATGTTTGGCGAGGACGACGGTTCTTACGACTACAATACATGGAGCAATATCAATTTCTCCGGTGGTATTATCGAAGACGGGACAAGCAACGCTGTGGAGGCTCTCGTGAGGTATACCTATGTCGGCGAGACCGTTACCTTTCCCGCTTCCGGGGGCCGCGACATCAACGGCGACCATAGCCATATTGGTTCCCACGGCATTTACTGGTCATCGTCTGCTTACGATGAGACGGACGTATATGGTTTGAGATTCGACTATACCAACGGCGTAACGACCCAAAGCAACAGTCTAGAAAGGATGATGAGCCATTCCGTCCGTTGTGTTAGAGATATAGTAGCGCCTTAGGCGCGTATTCGCTTCATTTTTTCGGTTACAGGGGATGATTGCCATTCCCTGTTTTCTTGTGCGCCGTGCATGATAAAGCTACGGGATATGCATTTTCAAAATCGACTGATCAGCCTCATTTTTTTATTAATACTATCAATTCGGAAAACTTTCTGATTATATCGGCAAAGGACATTTTCAGACTATTGTAATCTTTTGCATCATATACATTTTGTTTGAGGTTATAACCGGCATTTACCGTGATTTTATTTTCATCCTGTTCTACCGTATAATTTAGATCGACTATCTGATTATCCAACCAAAATGGTTCGGGAATATGTTCCGCCTTATATCCTTCGGGAATTTCGATTGTCGATCTGTAAACTTCACCGCGTACATATATCAGATCTACAAGAGTGGATCTGCTTGTTTGTTTAAACGGGTTGTCGCTTATCGACAAGTTACAAAAAGGATGTATAAACAGTTTATTGTCATTGTTTTCCAGTGGAGCATCAAACGAAAACGAGAACATAAAAGGAGTATTCGGTTTATCGGTCGCAACAACTTCTACCTTGTTGTCTTTTGTATCTATATTGTTTTTGTTTTTCAAATATTCGGATATATTCCCGGCTTTTCCCGAATAGACAGACCGGAAGTTATATGCACTTGGGCCTGTTCCTGCATATCTGGCGTCGACTTCGATTTTATTTTCTTCCGGCAAAATATTCAAAGTCAAATCCTTGTGAGTTAAAGAAATTCTTTTTTGCCGGATGGTTACCCATTCTTCGGACTTGGATTTTACAACAAGGCCTTCCATATTCAGACAACGTTCAGGCAGGTCGCTGAAATACAGCAGTGGTTCGGTTGCGTCGATGAAATATACTTTGTCATCCAGTTTAACCATAGCAATGACATAATTGAAGAATTGCTGAAAAGGATGCCCTTTACTTATAACCCCGTTTTTTCTTGTACTCAAAACCACCGGATACACATCCATACCGGCCGCTTTTAGCAAGCCTGCAAGGAAAAGGTTTATATTGCCGGCATTTCCCTTTTGTTGTTTCAGGAAATCGGACAGGCTTGCTGTTGCATATTTGCCGTTATTTCCATCCCAGCTGTATTTCGATTTGACATACCGGGTAATTATATCTATTCGTTCAGCAGTCATTTTACCGCTCAAATCCAGTGCAGGCAATATTTTCCTTCCTTCCTTTTCGCTATTCCTTATATATTTTCCAAAATCATCATTCTTAAGAAAATCATCGCACATTGCCGGCCATGTAGTCACAATTTCCTTGTTGCCACCGGTAGAGTAAAATATTTTTGATAGCTGGAAGTTGAGGCTTGTCATATAATCCTGTGCGGATGTAATAAACTCTTCGTCACGGAATGCCGGAATATCCTTCATGCCGAAGGTATATTCCTTCTCTTTATACACTATCTGCCCAAAACGAATCTCGTCGCTTAAGTCCTTGGATTCCAGTTCGTCCAATTTGCTTGCGCCTTTTAAGATATAGGCATATTCATAATAAGGAATAGCTCTGTATACCAACCGGCTATATACAACCGGAATTTTGTTTTGAAATTCCCATTTGCGCATATTGAAATAATAGGGGGTCGATATCCTGTAACTGAATTCTATAACCGATCCTTCTCTCACATCGGCCAATGCTATCTTCTTTACCCGTACATTGTCGTTTATTTTTTCTTCGTATATATTTTTTCTGTCGAGCACGGTTTTCTTTAACCGGCCATTTTCCAGATTGTAAGTGATTGCATTTATATCCTCAACGGATTCCCAATCATGACTTTCCATATAATACGGGATTTCAAAATTTGAATATTCCACCCCGGCCTGTTTCAAAATTTTGATC
The DNA here is from genome assembly GCA_031273295.1 of Prevotella sp. Classification (GTDB taxonomy): domain Bacteria; phylum Bacteroidota; class Bacteroidia; order Bacteroidales; family Dysgonomonadaceae; genus Dysgonomonas. Next base: position 23,057 of record JAISSD010000255.1, on the reverse strand, counting down.
TTTATCCGTTTTTTCATGTGGAGTAGAAAACCGCGAAGATGATCGCCCTGATAATAATAATCGCCAAAGTCATAAATGACGAGAGCTTCCGCATCCTTATCCTGTTCATATTCAGTCATTGACATTTCATACTGGGTCACCTTGCCGGCATCCCGGGTATAATTGGTTTGTGAATATCCATATATCGCTATAATGAATGACAGGAGCAAAACAGCAATAGTTTTTTTCATAATATTTCCAGATAATAGTTTTTACTTTCTTTGTTTTTGACGGTCATTATAAAGTTGTAAAAGTCTTTATATTGGTCCGGAGAATACCTTCCCGAATAGATATGTATTGTTTTATACACAACAAACTTGTCATTATCCACTTCAAATTTTAAAGAATATTCCCCAAAGTCTGATTTCAGTTCCAGATTATCAGGCTTTTTTGATATTTTTTTATCTCCTGTTTCATATAGAATTGTGTCCATATAATATTCCGGAAAATCAAGTTGTACGTCTGAAGTTCTTTTTTCCGGCGATTCATAAGACGCTATAGTTACGGGAAAAGACGATATTATCAGGTTGTTTCCGTATGTTTTATATAGATTATGAATTTTACAGTTTGCCTCCATGCCGATTTTTGCATTATCCCGGTTTTCTTTCTTAAACTCGAAATCTATTAATTCGTATGACCCTGACAATATATTATTTCTTATGTATCTGTCGGCAATATTCCTGTTTACTTCAGAAGCAAGGCTATTGGACAGTTCATATCTGTAACCTCTCTCTGTAGCCGACAATCTCAAATCCGAAGCGTTTATATTTACCGAAAATTTACGGGTACACAATACATCGTCCGGTTTCAGTGAAGGTACGGTTATAAAATGGCTGTCATTCTCGTCTATCAACAAAGCTTTACGTCCCTGAGTGAACGAACCCGTATAACCGAACGGTATATTTTTGGAAGTACATTCCAAATGTACGGTATCCTTGCCAAAAGGAACCGTAAGTATCACATGATTAAATACCTGGGAAGGGAAACCGGTATCCGTGTCGATAATCCGGTTACCTGCATTGACGAGCGTATAGTAAGATTTTATGCCCGCATATTTCAATATTGCCTGCATATAATTGGCGAGAGCTTTGCAATCTCCATATCTGTTACTGCAAACGTAACCGGCCGGATAAGTTTGTAACCCGCCCAGATTGATACTCACATTTATATACCGGGTATGATCCTGCAAATATTTGTATAATATTTTAGCTTTTTCCACATCGTTATTTACCCCGGACAATAGCTCGTCTATCTTTTGTTGTTCGGAAACAGGCAAGGCGTCTTTGTCTTTATTTAAGCGGAATACCCAGTTTCCATAAGCTTTCCAGCTGTCGAAACTTCCCTGTTCGCCATATTTAAAATCAAGAGGTACAATGTGTATAACGGGAGCTTTCGATGTATTTGGAGAACTATGGGTCTCCTGATACTCCGGAGGGGTATAACTAAATTTCCAGCTATATTCAATCATATCCGGGAACGTGTCCGTTTGAGGCGCCTTTACGTTTTTCTGCTTAAAGCGTATCGGTTGATTCAAAGGCGTTTTTACAATTAATTTTCCCGATTTCACCGGCCTCGTGTTATTCGCATAATTAAGAATGGCGCAGTTGAGAAATTTAGAATATGTTATTCCGAAAGAGTAGACTATCCGGTATGGATAGGTGTGACACTTCAATTCAAACGATTTCACAAAATCATCCTCATATAAAGAAATATCAGAGATGGAACTTCTGTCTTTCACTTCATTACCTTTTAATTTTCTTATTATATTGCCATTCATATCTTCAATCCATGCGTCGCCTACCGAAACTTTATCACCCATGGAATACGGTATGAATATTTCAGCATCATGATCTCCCGTGCGTTCATTTATTTGCAATATCACCGAATCGACTCGCTGAAGTTTATCTCCTTTAAGCTGATTAACGGAGACATATTTTATAGTTTCGCTTCTAAATGTCTGGGTTAGAGCTAAAACAGGGATCAAAAGAGCGACTGCAACAAGGATAATTTTCATAGACGTCAACTTCTTGGGTTTTCTTTACAAATATATAAAAATATGTGAATATCAAAGCTGTTTACCGCTATTTTTTTCGAACTGACATATTCCTGAAAAATTATATTAAAAACAGTCTGTAATAATAATAGTTTTTATAACTTTGCTCCCCTAAAAGTCGGATAATTAACACATCATGTCTTCGGAAAAAAAAATTAAAGCAGCGTTGGTTTCAGTTTATCATAAAGATGGGCTGGATGAGATATTAAAGAAATTAAGCAGTCTGGGAGTTCGTTTCATCTCCACAGGAGGAACGAAGAGTTTTATTGAATCGTTAGGTTTGCCGTGCGACGCAGTGGAGGATACAACAGGCTATCCTTCCATTCTGGGCGGACGGGTAAAAACATTGCATCCGAAAATATTCGGAGGTATCCTGTGCCGCAGGGAGTTACCCGAAGATATGAAGCAGGTGAAAGCTTATGATATACAGGAAATAGACCTGGTTATCGTAGACCTGTATCCCTTCGAAGATACAGTGGCCTCGGGAGCCGGCGAACAGGAGATTATAGAGAAAATAGACATAGGGGGTATTTCTCTCATTCGCGCCGCCGCGAAAAATTTCAAGGATGTTATTACTGTCGCCTCAAAACAGCAGTATCGGCCGTTGATGAATTTGCTGGAAGAAAAAAACGGCAAATCGGATATTGCAGACCGTAAATTCTTTGCCAGGGCTGCCTTTTCGGTATCTTCTTCTTACGACGCCGCCATATTCAATTATATGGATAATAACGAAGGAACCGCATTCCGCTGTGCCAGGGATAATGCCATGCTTCTCCGTTATGGTGAAAATCCGCATCAGAAAGGTATATTCTATGGCGATTTCGACGCCCTGTTTGACCGGTTACACGGCCGTGAAATATCGTATAACAACTTGCTGGATATAGAATCCGCCCTAAGCCTTGTCAGCGAATTTGACGAAACGACCGTAGCCATATTGAAGCATAACAATGCCTGTGGCATAGCATCGCGTCCTACCGTAGTTGAAGCATGGAAAGACGCCCTGGCCGGAGACCCGGTCTCTGCTTTTGGCGGTATCATCGTTAGCAACCGGAAAATAGACAAAGTAACGGCAGAAGAAATCAATACCATCTTCTTTGAAATAATAATTGCACCGGAATATGATAATGATGCGCTTGAAATTTTGGAACAAAAGAAAAATCGTATTATCTTGGTGCAAAAACAAAAATTGACGGAAAACAAACAGTTCCGTTCATTATTGAATGGCGTTTTGGGACAAGACAAGGATCTAAGCATACAAGCCGCCGCCGATTTAAAACCGGTAACAAACAGGCCATTGCAAGGTACGGAACTTGAAGACTTGTTGTTTGCCAACAAATTGGTGAAACATACAAAATCGAATGCGATCATTCTTGTCAAAAACAAGCAATTATGCGCTGGCGGTACGGGCCAGACCTCGCGTGTCGACGCATTGAAACAAGCTCTGGAGAAAGCTGTTTCTTTTGGCTTCGATCTTGAAGGTTCCGTTATGGCTTCCGACGCCTTTTTCCCGTTTCCCGATTGTGTGGAGATAGCGGGTAATGCAGGCGTAACAGCCATTGTGCAACCCGGCGGATCGATCAAGGACGATTTGTCGATCGAATATTGTAACAAACACAACATTTCGATGGTAATGACCGGTATCCGCCATTTTAAACATTAAAATTTATTGTTAGCAAGCAAATATAAACAAACATAATATGGGATTATTCTCTTTCACGCAAGAAATAGCGATGGATCTTGGCACGGCCAATACTATCATAATACATAATGGCAGAATTGTTGTAGACCAACCCTCGGTGATAGCATTGGAACGCAAAACCGGAAAGGTTATCGCCGTCGGAGAACAAGCCAGACAAATGCATGGTAAAACCCATGAAGACATACGCACTGTCAGGCCGTTGAAAGATGGCGTAATTGCGGATTTTACAGCTGCGGAACAAATGATTCGCGGGTTGATAAAAATGTTCAACAACAAGAGCCGTCTTTTTTCGCCATCGTTGCGTATTGTCATTTGTATCCCTTCGGGCAGTACGGAAGTGGAAACGCGCGCCATCCGCGACTCGGCGGAACATGCCGGAGGACGGGATGTGTACATGATATACGAACCTATGGCTGCGGCTCTGGGTATCGGTATCGATGTGGAAGCGCCGGAAGGAAACATGATAGTAGATATAGGCGGCGGTACAACGGAAATCGCGGTTATCTCGCTGGGAGGTATTGTATCCAACAAATCCATAAAGATCGCCGGAGACGACCTGACTGAAGATATTCAGGAATACATGGGACGCCAACACAATATAAAAGTAGGAGAGCGTACGGCGGAAAATATAAAAATTGCAGCCGGCGCCGCTTTGACCGAATTACCGGACGAAGAAGTCCCGGAAGACTTTATTGTGCACGGGCCAAACAGGATGACGTCATTGCCAATGGATATTCCCGTATCGTATCAGGAAATGGCCCATTGCCTGGATAAATCCTTGTCCAAGATGGATTCGGCCATTCTTAGCGCATTGGAACAAACTCCTCCGGAATTATACGCCGATATTGTCCGCAACGGAATATATCTGACAGGAGGAGGCGCCTTGTTAAGAGGCCTCAGTAAACGATTTTCGGACAGGATCGGAATACAGTTTTACGTTGCCGAAGATCCGCTTCATGCAGTAGCCAAAGGTACGGGAATTGCCTTGAAGAATATCGAGAAATTTAATTTCCTGATGCGATAGGTATTGATCCCTAACCGGTTTAAATAGAAAAAAACAGATTATGCGCGGCCTGATAACCTTTTTATTGAACAATAGTTCCTGGTTTGTTTTCATTATTCTTGAAATAATCTGTTTCTATTTCATTTTTAATGGCAATTCCTACCAAAAAAGCGTATACTTGAACTCTTTCAACGAAATAACCGGAAGAGTTTACAGTATTTCGGGAAGTATTTCTTCTTATTTTGGTTTAAGAGCGGAAAACCGGCAACTTTTACAACAAAGCGCGGAATTGCAAACAAAAATAAATGAACTGAAAGATTACATATTTGCCATAGAGGCCGATTCGTTGAAAACAGAAGCCTTTTTGAACGATTCGTTGAAACAGGGAACAGAACCCCGTACTGTTATTGTAGCCCGCGTCGAGAAAAACAGCATCTCGCTTGTTGACAATTATATGATCATCAACAAAGGTAAAAAAAATGGAGTACGGGCCGATATGGGCGTCGTTTCACAACAGGGAATTGTCGGAGTCGTCATCGACGCCAGCGCCAATTACGGAGTTGTACAACCGGTATTGAACCCGCACAGCCGCTTTAGTTGCAAGATATTAAATTCAAATGCGGCAGGTATTCTTGTTTGGGAAGGCGGAGACCCGCGGTATGCCACGCTCGCCGAGTACCCTAAATATGAAGATGTGGCAGTAGGAGACACAATTGTTACAACAGGGTTCTCCGATTTCTTTCCCGAAGGTATAATGGTAGGCACGATAGAAGAATATAAAAGCGAGGCGGACGACAATTTCTATAGCTTGAAGATAAGATTATCCACAGACTTCGGCTCCCTGAAAAATGTGCTTCTGATCAGCAATACCAGCGAAGAAATAAAGGAATTGGAAAACAAGATAAAGGCCGGTAATGTTAAAAAGTAATATGATAAAATATGCCTTGTTGTTCATCCTGCTCGTATTGTTGCAGGTTTTGGTACTTAACAGGATATCATTCTTGAGTTATGCCGTACCCTTTGCATATATCTATTTCATACTGAAGCTGCCTGTGGGATTTAACCGCAATCTGTCTGTTTTATTGGGATTTATACTGGGCTTCATCATGGATGTTTTTTGCAATACGCCGGGAATAAATGCGGCGGCGACAACCCTCGCCGGATTCCTTAGCCTCCCTGTGCAGGGATTATTTTTTATGGTAGACGACTATAATGAACAGACTCCGGGTTCCAGGCTATTGGGTTCAGCATTTATGAAATCCGCTTTGCTTCTGACAATTATACACCATGTTGTGCTGATCTCGATAGAATCATTCTCTTATTCCAATATAAAACTTGTTATAATAAGGATATTGCTTTCCACAGTACTGACAGTCATCCTTGTTTTTGCATTTGAAGGATTTTCGTTAAAGAAGAAAAGTTCATGGCAAAAATCAACTTAGACCTTGCTAAACGAAAGTATGTACTGGGTGGAATAGCCTGCGGCATAGTTATCATATATATTATTCAATTGTTCAATCTGCAGATAATCAATAGTGAATACAAAAGTTCTGCCGATGGAAACGCATTCTTTAACCGCACATTATACCCTTCGCGCGGAAAAATATCGGACAGAAACGGCAAACTGCTGATATATAACCAGCCTACATACGACCTTGTATATATTCCCCGGGAAGTACAGCCATTCGATACGCTCGACTTGTGTAAAACCCTTAATATTACCCGCGAACAATTTGACAAACGCTTAAACGATGTGAGAAACCGCCGGTTGAATCCCGGATATTCGACTTATACCCAGCAGACTCTTATGACGCAGCTCACAACACAGGAAAGCGGTTTGCTACAAGAAAAACTATATAAATTCCCGGGATTTTTTATACAGAAAAGAACGCTGAGGCAATATAATTATCACAACGCGGGTTTGCTATTCGGGTATGTTGCCGAAGTAAGTAAAAGCCAGATGGAAAATGACAGCTATTATACCCGTGGCGATTACAGAGGAATATCGGGGGTCGAATCATCGTATGAAAAATATCTGAGAGGAGAGAAAGGCATTGAAATCCTGCTTAGAGATGCTCATGGACGCATTCAAGGCAAATACGAGAACGGAAAGAACGATGTAGCTCCGGTTTCAGGCAAGGACCTGACTTTATCCATCGATATAGAATTGCAGGCCTATGGCGAATATCTGATGCAAAACAAGGTGGGCAGTATTGTCATGATTGAACCGGCAACCGGTGAAATTTTATGTATGGTCACTTCTCCTGCTTACGATCCCTCCATGCTTTTGGGCAGGGACTTCAGTAAAAATTATCAGGAACTTGAAAATAATCCGTTGAAGCCTTTATTCAACAGGGCCATACAGGGAAGGTACCCGCCGGGTTCCATTTTTAAGACGGCTCAGGGATTGATATTTCTGCAAGAAGGCGTCATTAACGAGAATACGATGTATTCCTGTCTTGGTGGATACCCTCCTCTTGGAGGACGCCCCAAGTGTCACGGGCACGGGTCGCCGCTTTCTCTTGTTCCCGCAATAGCCACTTCCTGTAATTCGTATTTCTGTTACGGGCTGGCCGCGATGCTTGGTAGCAGGAAGCTATACAGAAATACGCCGGAAGCCTTTGATATATGGGAGAATCACATGAGGGGTATGGGGTTTGGAAATACGTTAGGCGTCGATTTGCCTTCCGAAAAAAGAGGTTTCATTCCCAATAGTAACTTCTATAACAGAAACTACAAGAACAGTTGGAATGCTTCCACCATAATCTCGATAGCAATCGGGCAGGGAGAAGTGACCGTAACCCCGCTGCAAGCGGCAAATCTGGCGGCAACTATCGCAAACCGAGGGCATTATATAGTACCTCACATTGTAAAGGATATACAGGATACTCCACTCGACAGTATCTATATACATAAACGCGAGACCGGCGTCAAGAAAGAGCATTACCAGTCTATTGTGAAAGGCATGGCGTACGCCGTAACCGGAGGAACATGCCGGGCAATAAACTTGCTGCCTGATATAGAGGTCTGCGGCAAAACAGGCACCGCCGAAAATCCGCATGGTAAAGACCACTCCATATTCCTGGGATTTGCTCCCAGGGATAATCCTAAAGCGGCCATATTCGTTATCGTTGAAAATGCAGGGTATGGAGCTACATTCGGGGTTCCTGTGGGGAGGTTGATGATGCAAAAGTACCTGAAAGGAGAAGCGCCCGAAAGTGACAAGCCGCTTGAAGACCGGATAGCGAATACGGTTATCTATCCTCAAACATTTTTCAACTGGAGCCATATCAACAAGCGGAATATGGAGTTGTTCCAGTCTGGAGCCGGATCCGTTGATGTACGGAAAGACAGGATAATACCATTCGCGCCGCGGGAAAACAATTAATAACCGGATGTATCAGAGAGAAGACGAAAATATAAAAAAGAGCCTTGACTGGTTTACCATAGCCTTGTATATCGTGTTGATGCTGGGAGGCTGGTTCAGTATATACGGAGCCAGTTACCAGTACGAGAATGCGGCCAGCATGTTCGACCTGTCGGGACGCGCGGGCATGCAGTTAATATGGATGGGTACATCTGTCATTTTAGGTTTCATTATATTGAAGCTGGACAGTAATCTGTATGATATACTCGCTTATTATATATATGCCGTTTTTATTCTTCTCTTGTTGGCGACAGTCTTTTTAGCCACCGACATCAGGGGATCGCGGTCATGGCTCAAGATAACCGATTCGGTACAGATCCAGCCTGCGGAATTTGCCAAGTTTGCCGTGGCTCTGGCTCTGGCCCGGTTTCTGGATACATATAATTTCAAGCTGCTCACCGCAAAGAACCTGCTTATTATCGCCACAATGATCGCCGTGCCCATGGGGTTGATAATGTTGCAGAAAGAAACAGGATCGGCTCTCGTATACACGATATTTATATTGATGCTGTACAGGGAGGGCTTGCCGGGAATTATTCTCTTTTTGGGCGTTTCGGCAGTTGCGCTTTTTGTTGTAGGGCTAAAATACTCGGAAACAGATATGGGCGTCATCTCTACAGGCGAGTTCATATCCGTTATATCGGTTATTCTTGTCAGCGCCATATTGGTTATCAGTTATCGAAAAGACGGTATAACCGCCCGGAATATATTTATCGGGGCAATAGCCGTGTTTGGTATTTCTTACCTGCTTTCGTTGATCGATGTTCCTGTCGATTTTGGAATCGTAGCCCTTGTCGCCCTGGCCGTACTGACAGGTTACTTGCTGTACATGGCCAAGAAACACTGGTCGAAAGTATATGCGCTGATTGCCGTCTTTGCTTTGGGCAGCCTGTTATTTGTGAGTTCTGTCGATTATCTCTTTACCGATATATTGCAACCGCACCAACAGATGCGTATCAAAGTCTCGCTGGGTATGGAAGAAGACCTGATGGGCGCAGGATACAATGTTAACCAGTCCAAAATCGCCATTGGTTCGGGCGGACTTTTGGGAAAAGGATACTTGAATGGAACCCAAACCAAGCTCAAGTATGTGCCTGAACAAGATACGGACTTCATTTTCTGTACCGTGGGAGAAGAGCAGGGTTTTGCAGGTTCCGTACTTGTGTTGCTCTTGTTTCTGACTCTGATAATCAGACTGATATATCTGTCTGAAAGACAAAAGAATACATTCGGACGGGTATATGGCTACTGTGTGGCCTGTATATTCCTGTTTCATCTGGCGATCAACATCGGCATGGTTATAGGGTTGACGCCCGTGATTGGCATTCCATTACCGTTTTTCAGCTATGGCGGCTCTTCCTTGTGGGGATTTACCATCCTGCTGTTTATCTTTCTGCGCATCGATGTGGCAAGGAAACGCAGATAAAATTATATATCTTTAATAAAATCAGCTAATTGCTCATAGTTCTCATAATTACGGGTTGTACCGTTTTTCAATCTGACATTTATAGAATCCGAAGCGCTTACCGTTAATGAAAACAGACTGTCGTTCATATCGCCCGACGCCGAAATTCCGTGTCTTTCCAACATATTTCTTGTCCAGTGATACAGATAACCGTCCGCTTGCAAAAGCGCTTTTCTGTCGCTTTTCCTGTTTGGCAGAAAATTACCCGAACTCTTGTCGAATATGATATTCCCGCCTTTAAAAAATTTATCCATAGCGCCCGATAACACAATATCTTCAGTCACTCCGGCGGTTAGTCCTGTTTCTCCGGATAAAAGCCACAAACGGTCGGCGAGGAGCAAGGCCAGATCTATATCGTGAGTAGACAACAGGATTGTTTTGCCTTGATTTACAGTCAGCCTGCGGAGTAAATTCATGATCTCTATCCGGCTCTCCATATCCAGGAATGCCGTAGGTTCATCCAATAAAACAACAGGAGATTCCTGAGCCAAAACCTTGGCTATCATCGTTTTTTGCCGTTCGCCATCCGACAATTCCGCCACATGGACGTCCGCTTTGTGGATAATGCAGACATCTTCCAGCGCTTTTTGAACCGCATCTTTATCCTGCCGGGTAAGTTGCCCGAAAAATCCTGTATAGGGATAACGCCCCAATTCGACTAATTCTCTGACCCGTAGTCCTCCCGCAGAAGTTTTATCTGTCAATACCAATCCCAATAGCCGGGACAATTCTTTTTCCGAATATGAATCTACAGGCCGATCATCAAGAAACACTTTACCTTTCAGACTGGGTTGCGACGCGCCGATTGTGCGGAGCAAGGTAGATTTACCCGCTCCGTTTGCGCCTAACAGGCACGCCAACTCGCCTTTGCATAAATCAAAAGACAGACCTTTGTACAAAGCGGTTTTATCCCTGTACTTTGTCTTTGCATAACCTATGCTTATGTTTTCGGCGGATATAATTGTCTTTTTACTCATTTTCTTTCATTCAAAAAGCGACGCATGCAACGTTTTTTTCAGTTAACAGGTAAACGGGATGCAAGTACAAACTTTACATAAATCACACATTTTCCATTTTCCATTCTTCATTTCTTCATTCTCTTTGGAATTGTTACGGAATAACATGACTGTTATTGTATTACAAATACCTGTTTTAAATGTATTAAAAAATTATGATAGTCAATTTAATTAGTAACAATTCCTTTGTCGCATTGAAGTATTGGATAAATCAATTGAAATACTGTATCTTTTTCTGATTCAGGATCACATATATAATGACAGGCGCGCCGAATATGGGGGTTATCGCATTCAGCGGCAATGACGAACCCGAAGCTCCCGGCATAACGCTGATCAGATTGCATACAAGCGCCATGACCGAACCTGCAAGAATAGTCACAGGCAGCAACGATTTATGATTGGAAGTTCCCAGCAACAGACGTGCAATATGCGGAACAGCCAGGCCTATAAACGCAACAGGCCCGCAAAAGGCGCAGGTTATTGCTGTCAGCAAACCTGCGCATAGAAGTAAAAGAAAGCGGATCAGTTTTATATTCACTCCCAGATTTGCCGCATATCTTTCACCTAACAGCAATGCATTCAATGGTTTAATCAATAAAACGGATAACAGCAGGCCAATACTTACCACTATGCAATAGAAGGGTAATTGTCCGGTGGATACGCCCGAAAAGTCTCCCATTCCCCAAATCATAAATGAATAGGCGTCTTCGCTCGTACTCCGGAATTTAAGGATGGAAATAATGGAAGAAACCAGATACCCGACCATGATACCTGTTATCAATAACATCACGTTGTTACGGATCACAGATGCGAACCCCATGATAATGGCCAGAATGAGCGCCGCGCCAATAAATGCGCCGGATACGATGCTCATGGAATAGGAAAGATCGAACCCGCCAACAGAACCTATTGTGTTGCCTATCAATAGAATAACCAAAGCTACGCCCAAGTTTGCCCCGGAACTTATTCCCAAAATTCCTGCGTCAGCCAGAGGGTTTCGAAAAGCAGTCTGTAAAAGTAATCCCGATACGGCAATACCTCCTCCGGTAAACAGGGCGGTTATAGCCTGAGGCAGCCGCGACTGGAGTATAATATATGTCCAGGCTTGTTTCTCAACTTCATTTCCTGCCAATATATCGAAGATAGCGTGCGCCGGAATGGATACGGAGCCTATAAAAAGGTTTGCCGCAAACAGAATGGGGATACTTGCCACAAACAGCAGGCTGTATATAAGGCTTTTAGGCATGTTCTCTATTTTGAAGAAGCCCCTCGAATCAAGGGGCTGAAATTGTTTGGTTGACAGTCATACAAATTTGGATATCGGGATACCCGTCAATACAATACTTTATATTTATCTCCGGTCTCTTTCACTACCTGCCGGTAAAATTCTTCAGGATAGCCCACGCGTTGCGGAGAAGAGGGTTTTCCGTGCTCGTTGCGTATAAACTCTCCGTCTTTTTCTTTGCGTACTACGCCGTCCATATATTTGACAAGAAGGAATTCTCCCAGCTTCTTCCATCTGTCGAAAGCATATTGGGCCTGCTCGCCGCTATAATTGGTCAGGAAGCGTATAGCCTGCTCCGGCGATTTGTTATATAACTCCAACGCTTCCCTGTCTACTTTATCCTGTTCTGCAAAGAATTTACCTTCCAGTTCCTTTTGTACCTGTTCCAAATCAGGGTGCATATAATCATATTTGCTGTATACCATATTCGAAACCCAGTTATGGATCCAGAAACTCGAAGTCCACGAGAAAGTATATAAATCTCCGTTTCCTTCACGGTAGCATTCCGGAACACCGGTAATAGAGCAATACATGGGCGTGAAAACCGTCTGGTCGGCGTCGTCCGTGCCAAACCACAGAATACCGCCTATAGGATCAGGCAACCGGGAACGCATTTGTGCGGTAAATACAAACCCGGTCTGTTGAGTAGCAATCGGACGTTCGTTGCAATACTGGACAGAATCGGATTCCCAGGTTAAAGGCGCCCAGCGATAAGGCGACTTGAAGGGGCCGGCGCCCGCGTCGTTAGTCCAGTCCAATACTGTGCCTTCATAATGATCGCGCATCATTTCCTGTATATCGGCGACAGAAATCTTCCGGTCGGGTTTGATATACAGAGGCATAGGTTCCCGAGTCTTGCCTTGCGCATAGGTCGCAAATTCCGCCATATCCTTGTTATACCGGTTGAAGAAACTCCATACGCGGGCTTCACAAAAACGTTGTCCGCCAAAGTCAAGAGGATTGTAAGCTCCGGCAAAGCTGAAATCTTCGTCTTTACCCGTATAATAACCTTTTTCTTTTGCAAAGGATATTACATCTTTTGAGTATATGCAATTATCAGGGTCATTCAGCGGGAATTGCCGTATTCTGGCCTGATTGGCATGAGCGGATATACAATCGTCAGGAATACGCACGGCAACCCATACGGCGCCTTTGTTTCCCTTGCCTTTCCCTGTCATTTCCAATACCCATATTTCATCGGGGTCTCCAATCGAAAAGGATTCTCCGCCGCTATAATAGCCATATTCCGCTACAAGGCCGGTCATTATTGCTATCGCTTCCCTTGCGCTTTTTGCGCGTTGCAGCGTAATGTATATAAGGCTGCCATAGTCCATTATTCCATCCGGATTGGTCAGTTCTTCGCGTCCGCCGAAAGTTGTTTCGCCAATGGCAACCTGATATTCGTTCATATTGCCAACCACATTACAGGTCTGTTCGGCCTGGGCAATTTCGCCCATATATCTTCCGGTATCCCATTCATACACTTTCTGCATATCGCCTTTAGCCCGTTTTTTTGCAGGCCAGTGATAGAGTTCGCCGAATAAAGCATAAGAATCGGCAGAATAACTGATAATAGTTGAGCCGTCGAGAGACGCTTTTTTGCCGACTAAAAAATTTGTGCAGGCAAATACGTGAATCTGGGCGACTAAACTAAATAACGTAAATAAAAATATCTTCTTCATAATTCTATTTTTTTATAATGTAAAGATAAGTTTTATTCTTGATATATGGGAGGCCTTTTTAAATAAAATATACAAAAGTATTATGTATACAATTTACAGAAGTAAACAATGAAATATTGTTTGATAACACAGCATCCAATATATAAATGTATACCAGTATTCAAATATAACGTCAGCTAAAGTTATGTATACAATTGTGTGTACCGGGAAGAGTATACATTTGTTTAGCGCTAAACACCTGTTTAATGTTATATATAATATATTGTTTGCCAGTATTTTATACCAAATATTTAAAGTAATAATTTAAGAAATGGCATACTGAAACGGAAGATACGGGCTGAAATCAGTATTACTGTTCCATATATTTATATTATAGATATTATTTCCAGCGTTTTACGCAATAAATATAAAGTCATGCTTACTGATTTGCCATGTATTTTACATTTGTACTCAAAACATTTGTGTACATAACGGAAACATTTGTGAATTACAAAAGTAAACAAGTATAATTTCCATTTGTGAAATATATTATATACATTTGTTTCGTTATTATATACATCCATATATGAAAGATAGAATAAGATTAATAATGGAACACGAGCGCCTTACGCCGTCAGCGTTTGCCGACAAGCTCCAGCTGGGCCGGGCAGTGATATCGCATATACTGAACGGGCGCAATAATCCGAGTTTGGACGTCGTTACACGCATTCTATTCAAGGTTAATTATATCAATTCGGATTGGCTGTTGACGGGAAACGGAAATATGTATAAAGCCGAAAGTGGAAAAAGCTCCGTGGTACAACAGGCGCAATCAATTCCGTCTGAAAACTTTCAGTCAGGCCAAAATCAACCGGATCTATTCACGCAGAATATTCTATCTCCGGCTATCGGGCAACCGGAAATGGAATATCGCAAGGAAAATACGGTTGAACAGGTGGAATGCGCTCCTGAAAAAACTACAAATCAAACTGTTATATATCAAAAAGCTCCGGAACGAAAAATCAGCAAGATAATTATTTATTACTCGGACAGTACATTTGAGACATTCAATACCGATAATCAGCCTCTATGATATTCATTATTGAAGAAACCGGTAAAAATAGCCTCCAACTCTTTCGAATTGGAGGCTCGATTTTGATGGTTTGTACAAGATTAAACAAGTTTCAATCTTATTTTATTCAATTCTTTTCAGTTCGACAGTAAAATGCCTGAGTAATTCGGCTTCCCGGATGATCTTTACTCCTTTGGTTATGTCTTCTCGCCGGTCGTATATATTCTTCAGAGCCGCGGCTGTCACATTCATGTGATTATCGGTATATACGCGGCGCGGGATAGCGAGCCTCAACAGATCCAGTCCGTCAAAACGGTTTTGGCGGGTCACAGGGTCGCGATCGGCCAGTATGTAACCTATTTCGCATCCGCGGATACCCGCTTCCAGATACAATTCTATAGCCAGAGTTTGAGCAGGGAACTGTTCTTTAGGCACATGAATCAAAACTTTTGCCGCATCCACAAATATTGCATGTCCTCCGGCCGGTCGTTGATATGGAATCCCGTATTCATCGAGCTTTTTGCCCAGATATTCAACCTGTTTTATACGGCTTTCCAGATTGTCAAATTCGGTATTCTCGTCAAGGCCTGTCGCAAGGGCATTCATATCACGGCCATTCATGCCGCCATAAGTAATAAAACCCTCATAAACTATTCCTTTTACTTTGGCCGCATCATACCATTCCTTTAGTCTGGTGGCAAAGAATCCTCCCATGTTAACAATCGCATCTTTCTTGGCGCTCATTGTCATGCCATCGGCATGTGTAAACATTTCCATACATATCTCCTTGATGCTTTTATCCCTGTAACCCTCTTCACGTGTCTTTATAAAATAAGCGTTCTCCGCAAACCGGGCCGAATCGAAAAGAACTTTTTTATCATACTTGTCAGCCAGTATTTTCACATTTCTCAGGTTTTGCATGGATACAGGCTGTCCGCCCGCCGTATTATTTGTAATGGTTACGATAATAAACGGAATCCTTTCGCCATATCTGGCCAAAGCGGCTTCCAGCTTTTTTATATCCACATTCCCCTTGAACGGGATTTCCAGTTGGGTGTCTTTGGCTTCATCAATCGTGCAATCCAACGCCAGCGCCTTGCGGGACTCGATATGTCCCTTTGTTGTATCAAAATGGGAATTACCGGGGCACACATCACCTTCTTTCACCAGGCACGAGAACAATACGTTTTCTGCGGCGCGTCCCTGATGAGTCGGCAATGCATATTCAAATCCGGTAATACGGGTCACCATATCCTTCATGTTGTAATAAGAAGTCGCTCCGGCATAACTCTCATCGCCAAGCATCATACTTGCCCACTGACGGTCGCTCATCGCGCCTGTACCCGAATCGGTGAGGAGGTCTATATAAACGTGTTCGGCTTTCAATTGGAACATATTATATCCGGCTTCTTTGAGCCATTGTTCACGTTCTTTTCTCGTATTTTTACGAATCGGTTCAATCATCTTGATTTTCCACGATTCTGCAAATGGCAGTTCCATATATTAAGTTATAAATGATGAATTATTCATATACAATGATTGTACATAAAGATTACAGGCTAAGGAATTGTTCCTGAATAACATGACTGTTATCATATCATAAATACATGTTTTACAATGTATTAACAACTACCAAACAGTTAATTTAATTTAATTCATAACAATTCCTAAAACCCGCGGGCCTTGGAAAACAATGAAAAAACAAGAATACATGGGGAATTTATAACAGAAAATGATCTCTATCCTTGATATTAAGGAATGTTGGAACAAGCAGCGTATTTTTGTAACTCAAAGCCATGGTAACAGCTGTTTCAGGTTATAAATAATGGCTTAAAGATACAAATAAAATCTCTACTGACCGACTAAAAACAGAAAAAAAGCGTTTGCGTCCGCAGCAGGGCGGCGGTTGCTGCTGTGAGCAACACGAAAATTGCCGTGAATTTTGCTAATGAGTTCATATTCTATTTATTATTTAAAGCTGAAAGTTCGTTTTTGTTATACGCTTCTATTATTTGGGGAATTAAATGTGCTGCATAAAGCGGTAAATCAATCAAATCATCTGATTTGTTATAGTCGTTCAGCGAGAGGCGAAAACTTAATTTCGGCTGATATTTCTCTCTAAATACTTTGAGCGATTTTGCCTGTGTGTTGAATCCCGATTTTACTTCAACGGGTACGGAAGTGTTCCACGCTTCCATCAAAAAATCAATTTCGTTTGTAGATTTTTCTGTTGTCCAGTAAAAAATACTGTCGTTGGAGTTAAAAAGTTGCTGACAGATATACTGCTCGGCTAATGCGCCTTTATACTCTGTAAATAAGGCATTTCCTTCTAAAATTGTTCTTGAATGAACATTCATCATTGCGCCGAACAAGCCGACGTCACAAATAAAAATCTTGAAAATAGTCGTTTCTTCGTAAAATTTGAGCGGAATTTTTGGCGTATAAGTTGCAACGGTTTTATAGATAAGCGCAGAGTTTTGCAGCCACTGGATATGCGCCAGATAATCATCTGCCCGCGAGCCTTTTTTGACTTCGCTGTATTTGAATTTTTTATTTTCTCTTGCTGTTTGCTTTGGAATTGAATTCCAAATTGCCTGTAATTTAGCATTAAAATGAGTGCCGGTATATTTTGAAAAATCAGCAAAATAATCGTCTAATATTCGTTTTTGTAATGTTTTTACAAGTTTGTAATTCTTGTTTTCAATAAAATTTCTGACAACTTCGGGCATTCCGCCAACATAAAAATACAATTTCAACAACTCTTCTAATTTTGTTCTGAATCGCGGCATCGCATCAACATCAGATAATATGTTTGTATAATCCTCGCCTTCAATACTATTTACAAATTCAAGAAATGACAATGGTTTTAGATATTGCGTGTCAACTTTTCCGACAGGGAACGAAAAGCCTTTATGCTGCAAAACGCCGAGCGCCGAACCGCTTGCAACAATGTGAAGGCCGGGCTTGTTTTCGTTGAAATATTTCAAGGAAGTCAAAGCCCTTGAATTTTCCTGTATTTCATCAAAAATTACAATTGTTTTTCCTTCTATAATTGGGATATGCGTTTGTTTTTCGACAGCATCTAAAATGTGGTCCGGGTTTAGCGTAACAGACAGTGTATCATCTAAATATCTGTCATCATCAAACGACACATAGACAATATGCTCAAAGTTTTCCTGTGCGAATTGTTTGAGCAGATAGGTTTTTCCGACTTGCCTTGCGCCGCGAAGCAACAGGGGTTTGCGATCTTTTGAATCTTTCCATTTTTTAAGATATTCTTCAAACTGTCTTTTCATACTTATAATGTCTTTACATTTTTTCCAAGCGCTTTCGGCTGTAAAAATGCAATTTTTCCAATGACTTTCAAAATATAATCAACATTTTTTTTAAGCTCCTGTAATTTCAGAACTCCAATACTAACCCATGCAATTCGGCAAAAAAACGTATCTTTGCCGTAAAGAAGAAATCCAAACAATTTACAAAAATGCAGACAGGGACGGCCGCCGGTTATTAAATGAAATCTTTGCTTCCGACACCGACCTTTTACCGGATTATCAAAACAAAATTTTGGAGGTCAGGCTACACTCGCTTTCTACGCCAGGAGCAAACGAGGCGGTGAAAAATATTTGTAAAATCTTGAATGATACAAATACTGTATATCCTTTCTCTGACCTGAAGTTAGTTTACAAATCGGTCGCAACTTAAATTACGATAGTATTGGAGTTCTGAATTTATTGTAACTACTTAGGTACTGAAAAAGGTTCGATAATTATTGAATATTATGGAATGATTATTAAATTTGTATTGTGAAAGAGAGTGAACCCGTATCGTGTCCGGAATATGAGCGGATGAAGCAACAAATCGCATCATTGCAGGAGGAGTTGTCTTTGTTAAATTGCCTGTAAATCTCATCGGTTGAAAAAGTAAACCTGCCTTTTTTAGGCAGTTCCAACACCCAATCCCGTATTTTAAATTTCTTATCCATATATCAACTTTACATTCAGTCTGCAAAAATACTCTTTTTTCGAGTAAAAACACAGATGAAATTAACGGATATGATAAAGGCCAAATACGGCGACTTTTTTGTTACCGACTGGCTGCGTAACCGTAATACATTGGAATATATCGGTATCTGGGAACGGGTTTACAATCCCGGTTTTAAATATGGCGAATTCGCCATAATTAGAAATAAAGCCGGTCTTAACAGCTTCAAAATAAGCGTCAAAAATTTGTCGTCAGAACAAATGCCGTGGGCTTGCAGGCCAAAGCCGGACGGTACGGCGGCGCTTTCGCCCACAAGGACATTGCCTTTGAGTTTGCCATGTGGATAAGTCCTGAGTTTAAAATATACATTGTCAATGAGTTCTAGCGGTTGAAAGCGGCGGAAGCCAATCCAATGCTCGGCGAATGGAACGTAAAGCGGGTGCTTGGCAAAGTCAATTACACCATCCATACGGATGCCGTCCGCGATTTTGTAATCCCCAAAATGGATGTGGAGCGGGAAAAGCTGTATGCCTATGCCGACGGAGCCGATTTGCTGAACCTCGCCCTGTGCAATGTACCGCCAAGCAATGGCGGGAAGCCACCCTGGATATGCGAAAAAAGGAATGAACATCAGGGATGCGGCAAGCATCAACGAACTGGTTGTGCTGGCCAACCTTGAATCGTTTAACGCCGGAGGGGTGTTTTCTGCTGTTGGCAGCTTGTGGCATCGATTTGGACGCATGTGGCGTTGAAATTTAAGCACAACAATAATTCATCTTGATCAACCTCCAAAACGTACATCAAAGTCCTTGTAAATGGAAATAATAAGCCTTATATGGAAATTATTCTCATTTAAATAGAAATATATATTATGGTTATGGAAATAATGCGTACATTTACAGAAATAAAATAAAACGAAATATTTCAATGGAACATTTTAATATCATACAAGCTCTTTGTCGATCAGCGTTATCTGTACCAAACAGTGCGGTAGTACAACAGGTCGCAAGATTAAAGGATGCTCTAAAAAAAGGAGGGGACAATAAAGAGGCAAAGTCTCTTGAATCATTATTGGCGTCATCTCAAATAGCGCTTGAAATGACTCCTGGTAAAATTAAACAATCATTTGCAATTGGACGGGGGGATGAGTTAACATCAACGACACCGATTCCTGTAGATAAAGAGACTTCGACGCCATTGGCTGAGATATATTTTGGAGAAGATCTCCCCAGCGAAATACCAATTTTTGAAGATAATATTAAAGAAGCCATATATTCTATTATTAATGAATGGACTAAATTCGATAAATTGCTTGAAATTGAAGCATACCCTGCAAGTTCATGTTTGATTTATGGACTTCCGGGAACCGGAAAAACTCATTTAGCCAAATGGATTGCCAAACAAATTGGACTTCCTGTAGCACTGGCTCGACTAGAGGGTTTAATGTCGTCTTTTTTAGGCACTACAGCAAAAAATATTGGGAATTTATTCGCATTTGCTAATAGATATAATTGCGTACTTCTCCTTGATGAATTTGACGCAATTGCAAAACTTCGGAATGATCCACAAGAAGTAGGCGAAGTTAAAAGAGTAGTAAATACTTTACTACAATGCCTGGACAGTAGAAAAGAAAAAGGTTTTACTATTGGTGTCACTAATCACGAGGCATTATTAGACCCTGCTATTTGGAGAAGGTTTGACATTCAAATAGAAATACCAAAACCATCACAAATGGTTTCCATCTCTTTATTAAAGAAATTCTTGCAACCATTGGAATTTGCGGACAATGAAGTGAAATTATTTGCTTGGTGTTTAGAGGATTCTACGGGAGCTGACGTTGAAATGTTGGCTAAATGGATAAAAAGAGCTTATGTTGTTGATAAAGAAATGAATGTATCACATGTTATAAGACAATTTGCTTTATTGAACTCTGGACGTGTGAATGAAAAAAAGAGGGATATGATACTGAACAGTGACGAAGAATTTATCAATGCTCTTATTGAAGATGATAAATATTCTTTCAAACAGGTTGATATAGCTCCGCTGTTTAGGATGACGACTTCTTCTTTGAGTAAATTAAAATCAAAAATGAAATAATTTAAAATTTAAAATTAGCAATTATTTATGCCCGAACAACAAAACATAGAATACAAGCAAAGTTGGCACGACAATTACCTCAAATGGGTATGCGGTTTTGCCAACGCACAAGGTGGACGAATTTATATCGGCAAAGACGATATAGGGAAAGTCGTTGATTTAGTGGATTATAAAAAATTGATGGACGATATTCCCAATAAGATTAAGAACAATATGGGAATTACCGCCGAAGTCAATCTTTTGCAGGAAGATGATGAAAATTTCATTGAAATTATCGTACAGCCGTATTCTGTGCCGATTTCGTTGCGCGGAAGATATTACTACCGTAGTGGTAGCGTGAAACAGGAATTGACAGGTGCGGCACTCAACGAATTTTTGCTCAAACGCGCAGGTTTTACTTGGGACGATGTGATTGACGAGCGTGCAACATTTGCAGATATTGATGAGGCAAGCATAAAAAAATACTTGCGAAAAGCCGAAACAGGCGGTCGTTTGCCCGATGCAGACGGACTTACAACGGAAGAACTTTTGGAAAAACTGCGTTTGGCACAGGATGGCAAACTCAAACGCGCAGCAATCGTTCTTTTTGGCAAAGACCCCGGCAAGTTCTATCCGAATACTTTTGTGAAAATCGGTAAGTTTGAGGACGATGATTTCACAATTCGTTTTCAGGAAGTAGAAGAAGGCAATGTTATTGAAGTGTTAGACAAGGTTTTGCGCACACTCGACTACAAATTTCTTATCAAAAATATTTCTTTTGAAGGTATGAATCGTGTTGAAACGCTCGAATATCCCGTGCCTGCACTTCGCGAAATGCTTTTAAACTCGCTCATTCACAGAAATTATATGGGTGCGCCAACACAACTTCGTGTCTATGACAACAAACTTACGCTTTGGAATCACGGCGCTTTGCCCGAAGGCATAACGCTTGACAAATTGTCAAAATCGCACTCCTCATATCCCCGCAACCCGATACTTGCAGAGGCTTGTTTCAAAGGTAGTTACATTAATTCTTGGGGCAGTGGCATTATGAAAATCGTTGATTCCTGTAAAGCGGCAGGATTGCCGACACCGATACTCGAAGAAGACGGCGGCGGTTTTATTGTAAAACTGTTCAAAGACAGATTTACGGAAGAACAACTGCTAAAATTAGGGCTGAATGAAAGGCAGATAAAAGCTCTATTATTTTTTAAGGAACAAAAAGAAATTACAAACTCGGAATATATGAAGAAGTTTGATGTTGCCGAAAGAACAGCGCGATATGATTTAAGTGAAATGGTAGAGAAAGGATTGTTAATCAAGGAAGGAGAAAATAAATCGTCTAAATATATTTTCTCAAATTGCCGATAAATTGCCGATATTGCCGATAAATTGCCGATAAATCTATAAGTACTGTATATAAAAGAGAAAGGCAAGATAACCATTAGCGAGTATCAAGAATTAAATGTCTGTTTTTTTATTTCGCAATTCAAAGGTATTGTTAAGCGTCCTCTATGATACCGGAGCAAGGGTACAGGAAATTTGTGATCTCCATGTCAGGGATGTCCGCCTGGAACGGCCGGCGCTTATCACACTATGATAGTTTTCGAGGAACGCAGACAAAATGCAATTATTTTCAATATGGCGAATTGAAATCGTTTTTGGCGAATTGAAATATAATATTAAACATTTATAAATCAATTATTTATATCAAAAATAGAATTAGGGAAAGTTCTGTTTTTGGCGAATTCAAATCTCTATTTTGAAAGTTGCTCAACAAACTGTTCTGTGATATTACGTTCAACATTAATGCTGTTATTTAGTTTATAACGAGTTGAACGCCCACTTCCTATTGTTTCGATCAACTTTTCTTCTTCCAGTTTCAATATCAAATATTTAATTTGTCCACGTGATAACAGATTATTAAATGCGGCAACAAAATCTTTCATATTTACATATTCAGCTTTCTCAAAACACCCCGCTACTATCTGCAAATCCCTCAACCGGTATTCTTTTATATAGGCAGGCTGTTTGGTAATTTCATAATACAAGTCGCCCAAGACAAATTTTTTGTCCGCTGAACTTTGCGATTTGATTAAACTGTAACTTTATTTCCTTACGTAATATGTATATTGAGTTTTTGCAATAATTTTTTCTGTTCCTGCACAATTGGCTCTACAATCCATTCTTCATTGATTTTAACTTTTCTTACCCCTGCGAGATATTCTATAAGACATCAACGCTTTTATAACTACGGGGAACTTTCTTTGTTTTGGC
>JAISSD010000216.1 GCA_031273295.1 Prevotella sp. | reverse complement strand
GCGGTAAAACCTCTTATACTCGGAATTTTCGCGCCCGGATAATTGGCTCTTATCCAGCCTTCAATCGCTTCGTAACGCTTGCTTCCGGTAAACATCAACATTTGAGTTCTGTCCATTTGAACAATCCGGTTGATTGTTTTCGGTCCGTTTGCCTGAATAGTGCCTTTTATACGCACATTGTACATTTTTTCTTCACTTCCTTCGTTCGATTCGGAAGAAGAATCGTTGAATAATAAATTGAATAGTCCCATAATACTTATATTTATTGAATGAATGATTTTATTTCGTCTGTCATGACAATTTATATTTTACAATTAATCTCAATAGCATCACGATAATTCCTCCAAACGGAATAAGTTTTACAAGAGGCTCAAGGGTTGCTAAAACCAATTCGGCATCAATATTGTTGGTTAAGCAATTTAGAAGCTCGTCGTCCTTGTTTGGATTTTCAGACTGTTTATATTCATCCGCCGCTTTGAAGCAAGTTGATGCTTAAAATAACGCTTTGAGGCACAGAACTCACGATATTTAACGTTGCAAGCGATGTAGCAATAGCATTGTAATCGATATTTGCCGCTTGTTTAATGATTTGAGGCTTAATCCATCTTTCAGATTGTTCGTAACCTTATCCTGCATAGAAACTGCTGTTTCTTTTGCTATACTATACTTGGTCATAAATTGAGTTATCGTATAATTGAAAATTGAGAGATAAATGTGTGTTCAGGGCATCCCTGTTTTCCTTGTTTGCCGTTTTCGCGCGAGAGTGATTTATCGCCTCGACAAATTCCGGAAACTTGCTGTAATGTTTGCAGTCAAGACAATCCTTTTTCGTCCATTTCCAAAGATGCTCTATAATATTTAAATTCGGACTGTACGAAGGTAAAAACAACAGCTTGATTTTTAACTCTTTCGCCCTGTCCACTACATACGCACAATGCTGGTATCCGACATTGTCCGGTACAATCGTAACCGGAATGCTGTCTTTTTCATGTTTTACGGAAATCTTTTCCGGCAGTTCGCAAACGCTCAACGAGTTGATATGCGAAGTATTGCAAACAGAGATAAAATCATGCGAAACCGCATCTGTTGCACCTAAAACATTGTATCCCGCGACAGGAAGTAGTTGGCATGAAAATTCCCGCCAGACACCATACACAAGCGATAAATGCACCATGAACAAAATGAACGGCGCCGGCAAAATAAACAATTCTTTTGCCGCTTTTCGTTTCATTCAGACGGGGATTTAATTCCTGATCCGGAAATATTCGCTGTTCGTTTTTACATTGCAACTCGTCGCTTGATACAAAAAAGAGACAGTCCTTTTGAGACAGCCCCCTTTAGAGTACTATATTTTAATATTACCAACTAAAATTCAGATTATCATCATATCCATTGTCATCCCACCTTAAATTTGTTGGATAACCTTTCGCATTTAAAGTCCAATCAAATATGCGGGTATATGTTCTTGTTTCCCCGTATGTTTCAGTTCTCTTCAAAGGCAGATTTTTTGTGCTGCGACCAAGTAAACCTGCATAATAAGCGTAAGACATTTCATCCATATCTATACCCAAAGTAGTATCAAATTCCATTATGCACCCTTTATTTTCAATCCCGTTTGTATGAGTTTCCGATGTGTATGTTATAGATGAAGTGTAAATTTCGTCTGTGTCGTCGGATTTCATTTCTACACCTGTAATATTGCCATTGGCATATGTTACAGTAGTAACTTCATTATTGCCCTCCTCTCTTTTCATATAGTTTAGTTGACCATCGCCATTATATCCAAACTCCCAAGTGTTGGTTGAATTGTCGGCATATGTTTGCAAGGCTTTATTTACAAATCCATTATCTCCGATTTCCAATTTAATGGAATAGCTATCCTCGGGATCTTCCAGGAAATTTACTTTCATTGTCACAACTTTACTGTTATTTGTTGATATTGTCTTTGCTGGATATTCAAATGTTACTTTTTCGTAACTATTTGCGATTTCTTCAAGCAATCCATCAGAATTATATTTAATCGTTGAAGAACCAATAGTTTTTGGCAAATCTCCTGTAAATACATTCTTGGGACCAAAGTTACCGGTATTTCCTTCATCATTGTTTTCATTGTCATTACAAGATGAAAAAGACAAGCCTGTTAAAATAAGAATAAAAAATAATAGATTTGTTGTTTTCATAATTTAAAAAATTTAATTATATATAGTGTATTTAAATTGTAAATATATAATATTTACGGGAAACTTGATAATATTGGTTAATTTCTTTTTTGAAAATCAGTTCCGTTTGAGTATAATTGTATCCGAATGATTACTCCTGAAGGAGAAGTCTCGACTTTTGCAGGTAAAAATTCCACGGGAATGGTTAGGATTTGTTCACAAACAAACGATACATTAGCGGAAAAATACATTCCGTCCCTGACGGCTATGCCCATTAGGGACGGAATGTGAATAAATGTCTCGTTTATTTTTGTACAAAGCCTTAATGGAATAGCATCTCCGGCAGAGTTCAGTGATCCCGAAGGTTGCCGGTTTGGATTTGATTGAGCTTTGTATATAGCTGATTATTCCGCTGACTTTTTTCAATGCAATTTGCAGGATCTTATACCGTAAAAGATATAAAACCCTGCAATTACATGTAATCTGTTTCAGATTTATTCTGTTTGTTAACAAGTAATTATATGTATTCCAGAGGGGCGGCTATTTTAGAATCCCTTCGGACGTCATCCACACTTTCTTCATTGTTCCGTCAGGATTATAGTAGATGTCGTCTACACACACCGAACGACTGCCGGGGCCGCCGCCAGGCAAGGCTCCGTTATGATAGAAGAAATAGCTTTTCCCGTTGAAATCCGTGATTGCATGCTGATTGGTATCCGAATTACCTGCTATTTCATTTATTATACCTTTACATTCCCACGGGCCATTGATGCTTTTACTCATGGAGTACACAATTTTACTTGGAAAACCTTTCGAATACGAGAGGTAATACCAGTCGCCGTGCTTATGTACCCATGATCCGGCAAAAAAAGACCCTTCGATATCTATTGAAATGGCCGGAGAATCAAGCTCTACCATATTTTCTTTAAGTTTTGCATAAAAGCATTTGCCATATCCTCCCCAGAATATATATGCCTGCATGTCGTCGTCTATAAACACAGCCGGATCTATAGACGTTAAATTTGCTGAAACAAGCGGCTTGCCTATGGCGTCTTTAAATGGCCCTGCGGGATTGTCTGCGACGGCAACCCCTATTTGATTGGCTTGTTTTACAGGATTACCGATTGTGACATACATGTAGAATTTTCCATTTTTCTCGATAGCGTGGGGAGCCCAGGCCCAGGTATTATTTTCATTGGCCGCCCATTCGAAATCATTCTTTTTCAATGGAACAGGATGTTCTTGCCAGGACCTGAGATCGCCTGACGAAAACACAAGCCACTCTTGAGGATTATTCAATCCAAAGCGTTGAGGGGCGTCATGACCTGTATATATATACAACTTGCCGTCATGGACAAGAGTTGCCGGATCGGAAGTAAATTTGTGAGTTATTATGGGATTGCCTTTTATGGTAAATTCATAACTTTGGGCATTCGCACCCTGCGTAATTGAAAGAAGAATGGCAGAGAACAATACTGTAATGATTTTCGCTCGTTTTTTCATGGTCTGTTGAATTTTTGATTTTTTTAATAAATTCCAATCGGGCAAATGTATGGAATAAATATGCCATTCTATACAAAATACTGTTCAAAAAACAAAAGAATCAGACCAATATAGTAAACGCATCTTGATTTATCTTATATGTTCGCCCGTTTTTTATTGTGTTTATACTGCGCACGGCATGGTTTTGTATATTGTGAAAAACGCATGAACAGATGAATTCCATGCGTTTATTATTATAATATATCTGCGCAAAAGTATGTCGCGTAAAGTATAAATAAAGACGTTCCTCCTGTTTCGCATCCCGGATTTTGCGTCGCGAGTCGAAAGAAACCGGAGTCTTGTTTTTTTGGCGGAAATATAAAATAAAATGGCGGGAATCGGTAACGTATTTTCCGGGGAAAATCTATTGCTTTGTATTACTATATGCACTTATGTCACTGGGTGAACGACGGAGAATGCTGTGAACATCAACAGCATATAAATGATGCGGATTGAAAGAAATTTTTAAACGCAAAGAGCGCAAATAGCAAGGGGTTGCAACCCCTTGTCTGCCGTCGCGACAGTCTTGAATCGCGAATCAAGAAATATGGAGTCAATTAAAAATTAAAAAAGAAGAATTACGAATCAAAAATAAAAAAAGGAGAAAAGAGAAAAGGAGAGTTAAAAAAAACGTTTTACGGTCAATGCAAGGATATTGCATCAACGGATTTACCGGTATTAATTTAAATTATTTTATAAACCAAAAAAGAGAGATTATGAAGAAGAAGATTTTTTCAATTGTCCTTGCCACTTCCGGGTTGTTTTCCGGTTGCAGCAGTGAAGAGAGCGTCTCCAGGCCGGAGACAATTGGTCAGACAGGGACTTTGACTTTCAGTTTTCCCGCTCTGCGCCGAAGCGTGACTTATGCGATTACCGATGCCGATGCAACCACGGGTGAGGATGACGGTGTGGATGCAACCGCCGATGAAGCCCTGATTAGCGACGTGACTGTTTACATGTTTGAAAATTCGGGTAGCGAATTTCTGGTTGCCAGACAGTCGGCAACAGCAGGTGAAGGCGCCGGCGTCCAGTCGGTCAGCATCGACGTGAACGACTTTACATCCAACAGTGCGGATTATGTGTTCTATGCCGTGGCCAATGTCAATGACAACATTGAAGACAACTTCAAGGTAGGCATCACTACTCTGAATGACTTCACCATTGCCGTTGCGGCAAAAACCGGAGCACGGATTCCCGGCAGCAACATGCTGATGGTAGGCTATAAAACGATTACCGGTTTGTCTGCGGAGACCGGGCAGAGTCATACGATTAATTTGCGTCACCGCGTGGCCCGTTTCGACATCGACAACACCACTGAAGACGACAATCCGGACAACAACGACGACGAATCGGGTACTGAAACATTCTTCAAGATAACAAAAATCCATGTGTTCAACACATTGGCCGAGGGTTATCTTACAGAAGAAACCAACGGCCGTCCGACGGAACGCGACCCTCTTACTGTCAAGGCTGACCTGGCAGGCGAAGATGCGATCAATGTTTCCGGTGTAGACAATATAAACAACGGTATTGCCGAGGGCGCGTTCTACCTTTGGCCCGGGGTATTGGCTGCCAAATCTACTCTGGATACTCCCGGTTCCACGGTCATCAAAGTGGAGGGCGTCTATGTGGTCGATGACACACCGATAGAACCGGTAGTTCATACTGTCCAGTTGACCACCGGTGAACAGAAAATCGAGGCCAATGTCCGTTACACGTTGAAGGTATCGCGAATCGGCGGGAAGAGCTTGAGATTCGATTTGGTTCCTTCCAAATGGGGTTACGGGCCTGACGTTACTGCAACTCCATCCGTCGGAGCCTTTGAATACGCCGGCTTCGAGCTTCACGTTGGCGGGGCAGCGGAAAGCACATCGCTGACTAACGATAACATCGACCTGTCGGCCAATACAGGCGATAGCGAGTTGACGTTTTACACCGAAAGCGACAGCAGGGCGACGGGCGCACTGACAGCCAAACTTGACTTGACCATGGGAACAATTTATACAGACAGTATAACCATTGAGGCGATAGGCGCGCCTACGGTCACATATTCAGGAATAAAAGTCAGACAGGGATATAAAATCACCCTGCCAAAGACGACTTACCCGATCAATGGCGCCCTCACGATAAAAGACGAGAAAACAGGACATGATAAGGAATTTGCCATAACCTCCGTTCCCGTTTATGAAGACACGGAGTACAAGCCGGTCCCTGTCAAAGGCGACTATTCGGGTTCCAACCCTGACGAGGTCAGGTATTGGGCTCCCGTCAATGTTGGGGCGACTTCTACCACCAACAGCGCCAATCTGGCCGGTTGCGGATATTATTTCCAGTGGGGACGCAGTTACACGGAGTTTGGTACTTACAACAGTATGAGTGATACCTTTGGCGGCCCTGTTTCCGCCGGAGAGGCTGAAACTACTTACGCTGGCAAGTTCATCACCAACAGTTCTCCAGAGACCTTTTATGACTGGCTAAGCCCTCAAAATCCCGATTTATGGAATAAGGGCGACCGGGGCCCATGTCCTGTTGGTTGGCGTGTTCCATCCGAAAGAGAGTTGCTGGTATTGAAAAACAAGTATGACACCAATTATTTCGATGTAGGCAACGATAACCGTTTGCGGATTCCGAGCGACATTCCCGGCGAGTACCTCTATCTGCCTGCCGCCGGCATCCGCTCCAATGACGGTACGTGGTCCCTTCAAAATTCGCACGGCTACTACTGGTCGTCTAGCGTTTTTGAAAACAGCGCGAGGTTCTGGCGCTTCCTTAACGGTTCGAGCGGTACGGGTTCGGTCGCTCGCGCGACCGGCTACTCTGTGCGTTGCCTCCAAGAATAGTAGCGATGGAGGCTAAAGAGTGCAAAATTCATGTTAAAAATGATTGTTAAATAATATGTATTCACAATCATACCGGATTGTTTATTATAAAATCACAATTATTTTAAAATATTAATTCGCCTTGTATTTTACCATGCAACTGTTCCCGTAGAGATTTCACGCTGTTTGTTTGTGAATCCCTACGGGAAACGAGTTAGGGAATGCCTGCCAATTAATTTTACATTTATATTTCACGGTGAATGGAATCTATGTCATAAAGCCCAATGAAATGCAAACTTTATTTACGAACGATTCCCTAGAGAGCGTATCTTTTTTCTACAGATATGAAAGTCCGGACTACTCCGGTACCGAACCCCGGTTATAAACCCAAAATGTCCATTTCAGCATCAATGCATCGGATAAACGCCTGTTTTACACGAATTAATACGCCATAATACAATTATTATCAATATATTACATTCAATAAATCCAGTCGTTTTTCGTGACCCGCATAATTCAGACAAGTTTGACTTCTGCACTTGCTACTCAAAACGTTCATGTTTTTCCTATGGCGTCCATTAGAAATCAAAAATCGTACAAAGATTGTTATCAGCCTGTTATATTCCAATGGACATTTTAGGATCAATTCGACGAACAGCTATTAAAACAATAAAACCATTTGATTTTCATCCTGTTGTTTGATTTTTTCCAGATGCTTGTCCCGGAGCCGGATCCATAACCCGTTCATTTTTTTACAGCAATATACAATATAAATGTATTCTCTATTAAAAGAACAAATTATCTTTGCCTATATTTTGAATATTATATGATTGAAAAAACGACAAAGCTTATAAAAAGAACAATACGTTTCCTTTCTTACGACATCTGGCGCATCAACAAGAAAGACGGGTCGTCGTGGAAAACAGGATTCTATAATATAATCAAATCCTTTATCCTTACTATCCGCAACATTGACGGGACGCAGCTTTTTACGCGCGCGTCGGCTCTTACTTACAGCACATTGCTGTCTATCGTGCCCTTATTGGCGGTATTGTTTGCCATCGCAAGGGGGTTCGGTTTTCAGAATATAGTCAAGAGCCAGCTTTTCAGTTATTTCTCCGGGCAGGAAGAAATACTGAACAAGGCCACCGCATTTATCGACAATTCGATTGAATATGCCCAAGGCGGCGTTTTTTTAGGTACCGGTATAATCTTGCTGCTATACACGGTTATCAACCTGCTATCCAATATCGAAGATAACTTCAACAAAATGTGGCAGGTAAAAACAGGAAGATCCTGTTTCCGCATGTTTACCGACTATCTTGCCCTGATAATAATCGCGCCTGTATTTTTGATCTGTAACGCGGGAATTGTCATCGTTCTGAATTCAACCGCCGAACAGCAATATGTATTGGGACTGGTTATAAGCCCGATGATGAAGGTTATACCGTTCCTGATTACAATCTTGTTTTTTACTATTCTGTACATCTATATACCGAACACAAAAGTCAAGTTTACAAGCGCCCTGTTTGGGGGAATTTTTACAGGCATTGCCTTTCAGGTATTTCAGACGCTGTATATCAACGGACAGATATGGATATCGAAATACAACGCCATTTACGGCAGTTTCGCCGCCTTGCCGTTATTATTGCTATGGTTGCAGTTGACATGGTTTTTCGTCCTGTTCGGGGTACAGCTATCCTTCGCTTACCAGAACGTGAATAAATACAGTTTCGAGCACGAGACGTCCAATATCAGCCGCCGGTACAAAGACTTCGTCACATTACTTGTAATGACGCTCATTGTAAAACGCTTCGAAAAAGGCCAGGCGCCTTATACTGCCGATGAATTATCGGAACATTATAAAATCCCGACCAAACTGACCAGCGATACCCTCTTCTATCTGCAAGAAACAGGCGCTATTTTAGAAACTCCGTCTAAAGACAATCTTGTGCCAGCCTATATTCCGGCTATGGACATCAACCATATCACAGTAGGCCGCCTGTTCGAAAAAATAGACCGGCATGGCTCTGAAGACTTCGTCATCGATACTGATATACTGTTCCGAAGCGAGTGGAACACTATACTTTCGATACGCGAAGCGGAAAATTACAGTTGCAGTGATAAATTATTGAAGGACTTGTAAACAATGCGCCATATTGCCGCAACCGGATGAAATCAGGTATTTATAATCTAAAAACTGTTTAAACCTTAGTCAATGAGCGCTTTGGCTCTAAACACACCCTCTTTGTTAGATTTCGCATCTGAATTCCGCTAATTGGATATAAAAAGGCGGAAATCTGCAACGGTTTATTCAACCGGATTAAATATATTTGTTGGATAAAATTATACACAAAATTCATTAACAAAATTCAGACTTATGAAAAAAGCGATTCTATCAATGGTTATTGTTGCTGTCGGGTTGTTGTCCGGTTGCAGCAGCGAAGAGAGCGTCTCCAGACCGGAAACAATCGGACAGACGGGTACTTTGACTTTCAGTTTTCCATCTCCCCGCCGAAGCGTGACTTATGCAGAAGACGATTCCGATCCCCTGGTTGCAACGGAAGACGAGGCCGCGATTAACGACGTTACCGTTTATATGTTCCGGAGTTCGGGCGACATGTTGCTGGTGGCAAGGAAATCTGCGTCTCCGGCCGAAGTCGAAGGCAAAACAGTGACTTTCGACGTGAACAACTTCACATCTATTGGCGGGAATTATACGTTCTATGCCGTCGCCAACGTCAGTGGCAACATCACGGATAACTTCGTTGTCAGCCAGACTACCCTCGACGACTTTACCTCTGCCGTTGCAACCGCAACCGGTACTGCTCCGGTTCAAGGCCGTAACATGTTGATGGTCGGCTA
>JAISSD010000212.1 GCA_031273295.1 Prevotella sp. | reverse complement strand
GGCCGGGACGAAGTGTGGAACGAAACAAGAAACCCAAGAAGCTGTATCACATGAATTACAAGAAGTTATAGCGTGTCCTTAATTAAACGACATTGATTCTTAATTCTTAATTCTTAATTTTTTTCTTCATTCTTAATTCACTCTTCAATTTTTCATTCTTAATTCTTTTCTTAATTCACGCTTCAATTTTTCATTCTTCATTCTTAATTCCTAATTCTTAATTTTTAATTCCTATTTTTGTAGATTCGAAAAAAACATGTTGTCAGAATAATGAATTATGAGTCAGCTTAACATCAATATAAAAAACAAGCGCGCAAGTTTCGATTACGAATTTATCGAAACCTATACTGCGGGTATTGCGCTCACGGGTACGGAAATAAAGTCGATACGCCTGGGAAAAGCAAGCCTGGTGGATACGTTCTGCATATTCGAGAAAGACGGGCTATGGGTGCGCAATATGTATATCGCGGAATATTTTTACGGTTCCTACAATAACCACGTGGCCCGCCGCGACCGCAAATTACTCCTGAACAAAAAGGAATTGAAAAAAATAGCGCGTATGGTCAGAGAGACAGGTTTTACCATCGTTCCCACTCGCGTATTTCTTAACGACAGGGGGCTGGCCAAGGTAAACATAGCCGTAGCCAGAGGTAAAAAACAATATGACAAACGTCAGAGCCTGCGCGAAAAAGACGACAGGCGGGCGATGGACAGGGCAATGAAACAATAACCGGATATATCTGTTTTACAGGAAATGAATAAAATACAAAACATACTAAAGGACAGGATACTTATCCTCGATGGCGCCATGGGTACCATGATACAGCGATATAAACTGACCGAAGAAGATTTCCGGGGCGAGCGTTTCAAAGATTCAACCGCTTTGTTGAAAGGGAATAATGACTTGCTCTGTCTTACCCGTCCCGACGTCATAGAAGCCATTCACCGTGAATATCTGGATGCAGGCGCGGATATAATAGAAACGAATACGTTCAATGCCAATTCCATATCCATGGAAGACTATGACATGTCCGGTTTGGTAAAAGAAATGAACGTCGAAGCCGCCAAGCTGGCGAAGAAAGCGGCGTCCGATTACACAAGGCAAAATCCGGACAAACCGCGCTTTGTCGCCGGATCCATCGGGCCTACCAACAAAACGGCTTCGATGAGCCCCAAAGTAGAGAACCCGATATTCCGCGCCGTTACCTTCGACGACTTGTATCATGCTTACAGAGAGCAAGTTGAAGGATTGATAGATGGAGGCGCGGATCTATTGCTTGTCGAAACCATCTTTGATACATTAAACGCGAAAGCGGCGCTGTTTGCGGCAGACAGGGTGCGCAAGGAGCGCAATATCAGTCTGCCGGTAATGATTTCCGTGACGCTCTCCGACAAAGGAGGCAGGACATTGTCGGGACAAACAATCAGCGCTTTTCTGGCGTCCGTCAGCCACATCGACTATCTGTCTGTCGGGCTCAACTGTTCATTCGGCGCTTCGGATATGAAGCCTTTCCTGAAAGAACTGGGACGCATCGCGCCGGGATTCATTTCCGCATATCCGAATGCCGGTTTGCCGAACCGGTTTGGGGAATATGACGAAACGCCCGAAATAATGGCAAACCAGATAAAAGAATATGTAGACGAAGGACTTGTGAATATTCTGGGCGGTTGCTGCGGCACCACTCCCGCCCATATTGCAAAATATGCAAGCCTGATAGAAAGCGCCGTTCCGCACAAGCCAGCCGGAAAACCAAAATACATGTGGCTGTCGGGCTTGGAATTACTGGAAGCAAAGCCCGAAATCAACTTTATAAATATCGGGGAACGCCTGAATGTGGCAGGCTCCCGAAAATTCCTCCGGCTGATAAAGGAAGAAAAATACGAAGAAGCCTTGCTCATTGCGCGTAAACAGGTGGAAGACGGGGCGCAGGTACTGGATGTGAACATGGATGACGGATTGCTGGACGGGGTGAAAGAAATGACTGCCTTCCTCAACCTGATGGCCTCCGACCCCGATGTATCGCGGGCGCCTGTGATGATAGACTCATCGAAGTGGGAAGTGATCGAAGCAGGGCTGAAATGCGTGCAAGGCAAGCCTGTCGTCAACTCTATTTCACTGAAGGGCGGGGAAAAGGATTTTCTCCGTCAGGCGCGACTGGTAAAGGCTTATGGCGCGGCTGTTATCGTCATGGCCTTTGACGAAACAGGCCAGGCGGATACATTTGCCCGCAGGATAGAAATTTGCGGAAGAGCCTATAAGTTACTGGTCGACGACGGCTTTGATCCGCAGGATATTATTTTTGACCCCAATATTCTGGCTATCGCCACAGGAATGGAAGAACATCGCGGTTACGCCGTGGATTTTCTGGAAACGATAAGCTGGATAAAAGAAAATCTGCCTCATGCCAAAATTAGCGGGGGAGTGAGTAACCTGTCTTTTTCGTTCAGGGGAAACGACTATGTGCGTGAAGCAATGCACGCCGTGTTCCTGTACCATGCTATTCGGCGCGGTATGGATATGGGTATCGTAAATCCCGGACAATCGGTTGTTTACGACGATATCCGGACGGATTTGAGGGATCTTGTCGAAGATGTTATTTTCAATCGCCGGACGGAGGCTACCGACGAACTGATAGAATATGCCGAAAAAATAAAGAACACAGATACAGCGCGTCCCGAACAGAAAGTGGAAGAATGGCGTTCCTGTCCGCTTGATGAACGAATCCGCTATTCCCTGATAAAAGGGATCGACAATTATCTGGAAGAAGACCTGGCCGAAGCGCTGAAAGTGTATCCGAAGGCTGTGGATATTATAGATAAATTATTGATGGACGGGATGAACAAAGTAGGGGATCTGTTCGGCGCCGGCAAAATGTTCCTTCCGCAAGTGGTAAAGACCGCCCGTACAATGAAACGCGCAGTAGCTATCCTGCAACCGACCCTGGAAGCCCAGAAAGCGTCTTCGGCAGGAAGCAACAAAGCGGGAAAGCTCCTTATTGCGACTGTAAAAGGCGATGTGCATGACATAGGCAAGAATATAGTAGCTATTATCCTTGCCTGTAACAACTACGAGGTGATCGATCTCGGAGTGATGACTCCTCCGGATGTGATTATCAGGAAAGTAAGGGAAGAACAGCCCGATATTCTTTGCCTCAGCGGCCTGATAACCCCTTCTCTCGAGGAAATGAGTATCGTTGCGCACGAGATGGAAAAGGCGGGTTTTACCATTCCGTTGTTGATTGGCGGCGCAACTACATCGAAACTGCATACGGCTATCAAAATCGATCCTAAATACAATAACGGTTCGGTAGTGTATGTCAAAGACGCGTCACAGGCTCCCGCCACCGTGAGTAAACTGATCAATCCGGAGACAAAAGACAATTATATAAAGGATGTGCGCACCGAATATGCGTCTTTGCGCAATACGGCGGGAAACAGGAATGCAGATCTGTCGCCTCTGTCCGAAATACTGGACAAGGGCATGAAAATAGACTGGACAAACTATAAAACGCCCGAACCAAAAGTTAAAGGCCGCCGGATATTAAAGCATATTCCGGTAGAAACCATTATTCCCTACATAAACTGGAAATTCTTTTTCCATTCATGGAATTTGTCGGCGCGATACGCTTCGGTGCAAAATATAGACGACTGTCCTTCGTGCAAGGCCGCATGGTTGAACTCTTTTCCCGAACAGGAACGGGAAAAGGCCTCCGAAAGCATGCAACTGTACAAGGACGCCAGGGCGCTGTTAGACCGGCTGGCGTTTGACAAGGCCGGTTATATCAATGCCGTATTCGGCATATTTGAGGCATATAGCAGCAATGAATGTCTGTATATCAATGATATTTGTTTCCCGATGCTTCGCTGCCAGAAGAAGAACGACAAAGGGGAATACCTTTCCCTGTGCGACTTCGTAGCGCCTGAATCGTCAGGAAAAAAAGATTATGCAGGCGGTTTTACCGTTACCGCAGGCGTCGGGGCGAACAAACTGGCGAGCGAATATGAACGTCAGGGTGACGAATACAGGGTATTGCTTCTGAAATCGGTTTTAGACCGTCTGGCAGAAGCCGCCACCGAATGGCTGCATGCCGGGATCAGGAAGAATTACTGGGGTTTTGCTCCTGACGAAGATCTAACGGTAAACGATATGTTTGCATTGAAGTATCAGGGCATCCGTCCGGCAGTAGGCTACCCGTCCATTCCCGACCAGTCAATTAATTTCCTGTTGAATAACAGCTTGTTGCAATCTAGGGAAATAGGGGTCAAACTGACCGAAAACGGGGTAATGATCCCGAATGCGTCGGTTAGCGGCATTATTATTTCCCATCCGGAATCGAAATATTTCAATATCGGCAATATCCTCGACGACCAGCTGCAGTCGTATATGGAAAGACGGGGCGAGGACGCCGGGCTTGTTCGCAAGTTTTTGGGAGCCAACCTGGCGTAGATTTGTGATTTAAAATAAATCCGTTCCAAGCCCATAGCGGAGATCTGTTTTATGAAGAATAATAGCGCAATTACAGACAAAAAATACAATTTCCGAATTAATTCCGCCACTGAAAACTTGGGGATCAGCCGGATTTTGTCAAAGAAAAAGAAATTGCCGCTTATGGTTGCAAGCGCGCTTTGCGTATTTGTTCTTATCTATGTATTGAATTGTCTCTACCCCCTGTTTGCCGACGACTGGAATTACAGCTTTGTATATGGAAATGACAATGCAAGGATCAAGGGCGTACCGGATATAGTGAGATCCCAATACAATCATTATATGATGTGGGGCGGGAGAAGCGTTGTCCATTTTATAGCCCAGATGTTGTTGATGCTGGATTTTTCATTGACCTGCATTTTGAATGCGTCTGCCTATACCGCGCTGATTTACCTTGTTTATATTATTGCAAATAAAAACAACAGGATAAATCCCGTTTTGTTTTTTACGGTAAACATGCTTGTCTGGTTTGCACAACCGTCATTTTGCGCTACTGTTTTGTGGAAGACAGGCGCGGCCAATTATTTATGGGGAACATTGATCGTCCTTTTGTTTATATATCCCTGTTATTCCTGCTATTCCTGCCGCCGTTCAAGAGAAACAAAGGATGGGACAATCAAGGTCTTTTGTTTCCTGATCTTGGGTATTATAGCCGGATGGACAAACGAGAATACAAGTCTGGGTTTGACGGTTTATCTGTTATTGTCGTTAATTTTATTGAAAAAGGAGAAAACAGGAGTTCCCAAATGGATGATATCCGGATGCATGGGAGTCATTGCAGGCGCTGCGTTGATGATTGCCGCTCCCGGTAATTTTGTTCGGGCTAAAGTTATCCATGATCAATATTATGCCGGCGCTTCCTGTCTTGATATGTTTCTGACGAATCTGGATAGAATGTTGCATTATTCATTGCATCATATTATGCCTTTGATCATAACCTTTTTAATACTGTTAGCCATTTATTGGAAGTATCCAAAAACTGTCAAGTCCAGGAGATCCGTAATTCAATCTTCCTTGCTCTTCCTTGTTTTAAGCCTTGTCGCTTTTTCGGTTATGATTGTTTCTCCCGCATTTCCGGAAAGGGCGCTATTCGGGATAATAACATTTTTAATCATATCTTCAGGAATAATATATGCCAATATTGACTTGAAAGCCAGATTTTTAAAACGGGCCAATGTTGTTTGCCTCGGCGTCCTCCTGCTTGCATTCGGCGTCGATTATTACAGGAAATTCGAGGTATTGAATACAGTTTCGTCCGTTTGGAAAGAAAGGGAATCGCTTATAAAACAAGGCGCCGGAAGCGAAGGAAACGCGGATATGGTTTTCACAAAGAAATTTCAGGTGCATCCCAAATATTTCATATATGATCTAGGCGATGATCCCGATGCATGGGAAAATACGGCCTGTGCAAAATTTTATGGAATAAAGTCTGTTCGGGTAATATCTCCTGCCGGAGAAGAACAAAAATAAACAATTATGGAATTTATCGACCTCCTATCGTATACTTTCTTCCGGAATGCCTTGCTTGGCAGTTTTTTTGCCAGCATAGCCTGCGGCATAATAGGCTCTTATATCGTTATCCGCCGCCTTGTGTTCATTAGCGGGGGAATAACGCATGCTTCGCTCGGAGGTATCGGCATGGGGTTCTATTTCGGATGGAATCCCATATTGGCGGCTATGGCGTTTTCCATCCTTTCGGCCTTCGGTATCGAATGGTTGTCGTCAAGGCGCGGGGTAAGGGAAGACTCGGCTATCGGTACATTCTGGTCGTTGGGTATGGCTGTAGGCATTATTTTCATATACCTCAAACCGGGATTCGCCCCTAATCTTTCCGATTACCTGTTCGGGAATATATTGACAATCACAAAGCCCGACATCGTCTGCCTGGCTATCCTTTCCCTCGTGTTGATTGCAGTGTTCTCCCTGTTTGGCCGCCGGATATTATTTGCCGCATTCGATTCCGATTTTGCCAGAACGCGTAATTTGCCTGTCAATCTGATCAAGTACGCCATGATGACGGGGATTGCCATTACCATTGTTCTCTCCATACGCCTGGTAGGCATTGTCTTGCTGATGTCCATACTGACGGTTCCCCAAATGACAGCCAATCTGTTTACATCCAACTTTGTGAAGATGATCCTTTTATCCGTGTCGACAGGATTTGCCGGCTGTATCACCGGCCTGTTTTTGTCTGCGGTATTGGATGTACCGTCAGGCGTCTTTATTATTTTTACGCAGATAGTCGTATTCCTCCTGTCCAGATGGATAGTAAAGATCATTCGGAAGAATAAACGGCGCAAAGCGCTTTCCTAGAATCTGTCCGGACATTCATGTCAACAGAAAAGACATATCCTTCATAAAACCCTTTCCCCGTACCTTATATTTGCAATGGGGATTCACAAACAAACAGGGGTGAAACCTCTGCAAGGTTTGGGCTTTGTGCGGGATACATTTTCTATTGATATAGACGCCCTGCGGGCGGGGTGTAAAAAAGACTTTCAAAACTTCGTTCAAAAAATATCACCGCAGGCCATTTTTAATGCAAAAGAAATTCTTTGTGCACTTTGTGTCCTTTGTGTTAATGAATTTAGCCGGAGGTCTTTAATGCAAGTACCAAAAAAAATCCGAAGAGACGAAGAAAAGTCTGAACACGATTTACCGGATTCAAGGATTAACAGAAACAATCCTGTAAATCCTCTAATCCTTTTAATCATGTTCAGACAGACAGCGCGGCAGGAAGCCCCGGTTTACTTCCTGCCCCTGCCGCCACCCTCATTCTATTCATCAGTCATTCGCCTGTCTAGGCATTATTCTTTCCCTTTTTAATGATAGGGAAGGAATAAATCAAATGAAGCGAATGCGCGCCTGCAGCACTGCTATTCTCTGTCTACAACACACCTGACACTCTGACCGTTCGTCCGGAAGTAGTTGTTGAAGGCCGGGTACACGAGGCCGCTGTAGAAGCCCAGGCCGTACGCGTTCGTCTCACCGAGGGCTGACGATGACCAGTAGTAGCCGCCTTCGCCAACGACGTACAGGGAGCCGAAAGTACCATCATTGTAGTTGTCGCGATAACCGCTGGCAGGGAAGGAGACAGAACTGTCATTAAGAACATAAGACAATTTAACACCGAAGAGATCGCCGCCAGCACCGTCCTCACTACCGGCGGTAGTATGGCTATCATTATATTTCTCGTACACGGAATTTTCAGCGCCGTATTGGTTATCGGTAGGAACAGGCCCGAAATTATTGCTGGTTGGCATTACCCAGTTACCACTTAAACCGCTGGCAGATTTATGCACGGACAGATATTGACATATATCACCCGTGTAACTCTTGTAGTCAGCAGCAGAGGTGGCCAAAGTCAAATCCGTCAGACTTTTGTCGTTGCGA
>JAISSD010000175.1 GCA_031273295.1 Prevotella sp. | reverse complement strand
ATATGTCAAGAGGGTTGAATCTTGCAATGCCTGCAAGTACGGGATGTGTAGCCCGGCAGAACGGAACAGGCCTCCTTGCGTTCGGCCTTGCAGGGATACAACCCTGCCTGTTACAGGTTATTACTAAGGGCACGGGCGAAAAGTGTAAAACAGAAGAGAGATTGAGCCGGGAGTTTTGCCGGGCCGCAAGTACCGGCAGAAGAGTGGTTAATAAATTCAGCAGTCCGCCGATGGTTACGGTTATCTGTCAAATGATGACAGGCGACTTTTTCCGTCGGTTATAAACACCAGTCTGTATCCCTGTTCGGGCCTTGTCCCGTCCGGAGATACATTCAATCATAAAGAATTAAGAATGAAGAATTAAGAATGAAGAATGGGAAGCAACTACCGGTCGTCGTCAGCCAACAACGGGACGAACGCGTACAACCTGAACTTCAACAGCGGCAACATGAACCCGAACAACAACAACGATCGGACGAACGGCTACGGTATCAGGTGTATCCGAGCATTTGTTTCAGTTTTTCAGAGTCTGTTCAAGTTTTGCCTGTCAAGTGGATTATCCGCGTCCTTTTGGATTTTGATTGCACTGTGTTCCGTTGATATCAAGTGTAACTGTCGCACCCTAAAGAATTTTTTTAACCGCAAAGGGCGCAAAGAAAATGCTTCGCATTTTTTGCATCCTTTGCGCTTTCTGCGTTAAAACACGACTTTTGCATGCCCGTTTCAAAACAACATTCCGTCGGGGATATATCGCCCGGTAGAAAAAACAGGACAACCACACAAGTAAGGGCGCACACACAGGCGCGCCCCTACGTTTTTTACCTGTATCATGATGCATTCCTACGGGATGCAGGCGCTGCAAAATTCAATCATCCCGACGTATTCCGCTATAAATTTATTTCTCATGCTCAAGGGTCGCTTAACCGTTTGGAATAGCTTTAAGCTGACGGCTATGCCCGCACGAGACGACACGATATGTATCGCGTCGGAAAGTGGTGCCTCTGCGGAACCTGCCATATGCAACCGGATCCTTGATTTATGGATTTATGAGGAATAGCGTTGTCCGGTTCTTGTCATTGTCAAACTCGAACGGTTGCAATCCATCGCCTTTCCAATTGACGGAAATTCTATCCCGACTGACGCCGAACCTTTCTTCTAAAGCTTTTGCCACGGCAATGGAACGTTCTTTTGACAGACGCATGTTGATTGTGGCATTACCGGTCTTCCTGTCGGCATATCCCGTAACAACAATCGTCGAATTCGGATTGGCTTTCAAATAATTTACGGCCAATTCAATC
This sequence comes from Prevotella sp., assembly GCA_031273295.1. GTDB lineage: Bacteria > Bacteroidota > Bacteroidia > Bacteroidales > Dysgonomonadaceae > Dysgonomonas. Next base: position 17,105 of record JAISSD010000175.1, on the reverse strand, counting down.
TTGTCCCATTCCGGTTGGTCGATTTTCCATTGATTGATACGGAAAAATACCGGATCAGGCAAGAAAAAAGACTTTCCGTCTACCGATGGCTCAGACAAAGCAGGCCGGATAACTTCGATTTCCGGATTTTCAGCTTGTGAAACCGGAGATTCGAGAATATCAGGACAGTCGAAAGCCTTTCTGCGTTTAGCCATATTCGACCGGCTTACGCTCGACTGTTGCATACTTCTCTTTACGGCAATCATATCCTCTCCGCTATTCGACTGAATAAGCACAGAATCTCTGGCTGTTTCGCAATCGCGGGAATCAACGCTGCTATTGGCTTGCATACTTGGAGAAATGGCCAATGCCCAAAAGAGGATGATCGGGAGTAATAAAAATCTCGTCTTCATAATTTCATTATTTCATTATGGTGTTAAGGTAATACCTGTTACAGTTCAGTGAGTTCAAAGTTCTTGTTCAAGATGCAAATTTATACATTATTCTCAAACTATTTTTTACTTTTCATGAAAAGATTCGCTTTTAAAGATAAAAAAACGTTTCTGCAGCATTTTTGTTTTTCAACAAGGTAACAATCTATTTTTCAATAAATTTTGACATTAAAAATTTCAATTATAAGGAGAATATGCAAACTGCCCGCTCTCCGGGTTTCACCATTTTCCGAAATTACGGAAAATATATGCTGCCGCCACATACATATATAAATAGGAATGGTTGTCTCGCGACAACCAATCTTCACTCCTAACCATAAATCTAATACCATGAAAAATACTTTACAAAAGTATGCAACTGTTTGCGGAAAAACAAGCGAAAAGATGTTAAAAACAAACATTTAACATTAATGTAATATTTTTGCAATATTTAAATACCCAAATTGACAGATATAAATCCTGTTATTTTACAATATGAAATATTATTTTTAGATTTGCATTATATGCGTAAATATTATGGCACTATTTTTGCTTAATTAATAACGAGTATAATAAATTGGATTATTAAGATTTCATCTGAAATAAATTTTAGAAATAAATCTTATATTTGTAACATGTGTATAAAACATCAAATAAGACGGTTATGGAGAATAATTTTTCGCCAAGAGTTCGCAAGATCATGACTTATAGTCGTGAGGAGGCCGGACGTCTACAAACAAATTATCTGGCGCCCGAACATTTGACGCTTGGAATACTCCGCAATGGAGAAGGTTTAGCCATACAGGCGCTGAAAGATTTCGGAATAGATTTGATTAAGTTAAAAGACAATATCGACAATAATATATTAAAGCAACAGGAGGATGCATACCCAAACAGTGAGATCGTATTGAGTAAAAGTACTGAAAAGATTTTAAAAATGAGCATATTGGAAGCGCGGTTAACCAAACGTCAGGAAACTGACTCCGAGCATCTGCTTCTGGCCATTCTTAAAGATCATGACAATGTTACCGCGATACTGTTGGAAGAAAATCACATGGATTATAACGGAGCTTTCGCCTATATTAAAAGCATGGGCGACATATTGCGCAATAACGGCAAGGAATTTTCCCGTCCCCGTATGGGCTCGAATTTTACCGACGACGATGACGACGATGATGTAGTAAGCGGCAACTCGAATGTTGGCACGCAGCAACCCCATCAGGCTACAGACACGCCTGTGCTCGACAACTTCGGTATGGACATGACAAAGGCCGCGCTGGAAAACAAGCTCGACCCGATTGTAGGCCGGGAAAAGGAAATAGAACGTCTTGCGCAGATACTGAGCCGCCGCAAGAAAAACAATCCGATACTTATAGGCGAGCCGGGCGTGGGTAAATCTGCCATAGTAGAAGGTTTGGCATTGCGTATCACTCAGAAAAAAGTGTCGCGCGTACTGTTCGACAAGCGTGTTATTGCCCTTGATATGGCTTCGGTGGTTGCCGGAACCAAATATCGCGGACAGTTTGAAGAACGTATCAAGGCCATACTGAATGAATTGTCTAAAAATCCGAACATTATCCTGTTCATTGACGAGATACATACAATAGTTGGCGCCGGTGGGGCAACGGGATCGCTGGACGCCGCAAACATGCTGAAACCGGCTTTAGCGCGTGGCGAAATACAATGTATAGGCGCAACGACACTGGACGAGTATCGTAAAAATATAGAAAAAGACGGCGCTCTTGAACGCCGTTTCCAGAAAGTGACGGTAGACCCTGCCACCGCCGAAGAAACGTTACAGATATTGCACAATATCAAAGAGCGTTACGAAGAACATCACAATGTGAAATATACAGAAAGCGCACTGCAGGCTTGTGTGAAACTGACCGACAGATACATCACGGGCCGTAACTTCCCGGATAAAGCTATCGATGCTCTGGACGAAGCAGGTTCGCGCATGCACATTGCAAATATACATGTTCCAAAAGAAATAGAAGATATCGAGAAGGAGCTGAAAGATATTGTGGAGCAAAAAGGCGAAGCCGTAAAAGCCCAGAAATATGAACTGGCGGCAAGTTTACGCGACACGCAAAGTCAGCTAACGGCAAAATTGGATGCGGCAGAAGCTAAATGGAAAGCTTCTCTGAAAGAAAAACCGGAAACTGTGGACGCCGAGATGGTTGCCGAAGTAGTTTCCATGATGTCGGGGGTGCCGGTGCAACGCATCGGTGAATCGGAAGGCGTCAAACTTGTTGGCATGCAAGACAGTCTGAAAGGTTCCGTTATTGGCCAGGATGAAGCTGTAAACAAGATTGTGAAAGCGATACAGCGTAACCGTATAGGAATCAAAGACCCCAATCGCCCGATAGGTTCATTTATGTTCCTGGGATCGACAGGGGTTGGCAAAACCCATTTGGCCAAGATGATTGCCGAACAGTTGTTCGACTCGCCCGACGCGCTTATCCGTATAGATATGAGCGAATACATGGAGAAATTCAATGTATCGCGTCTGGTCGGAGCGCCTCCGGGATATGTAGGATATGAAGAAGGCGGCTTGTTGAGCGAAAAGGTCCGCCGTAAACCATACTCCGTAGTATTGCTCGACGAGATTGAAAAGGCTCATCCGGATGTATATAATATCCTGCTTCAGGTGATGGACGAAGGACATCTGACCGACAGTATGGGACGCAAGATAGATTTCAAGAATACAATACTGATAATGACGTCGAATGTAGGTACGCGCCAGCTGAAAGATTTTGGCGGAGGTATCGGGTTCAACAAGCAATCGGCGGCAGACCGCGAGTATTCGAGAAGCGTGCTCCAAAAGGCCTTGAATAAAACATTCTCGCCCGAATTTCTTAACCGTGTGGATGATATTGTTACATTTGACCAACTGGATAAATCGTCTATCGAAAAGATTATCGATATCGAATTGAGAGGTTTCTACAAACGTATGGCCGAGCTTGGTTACACTATCGAACTCACTCGGGAAGCAATAGATTTCCTGACCGGAAAAGGCTATGACGTTCAATTTGGCGCCCGTCCGTTGAAACGCGCTATCCAAAACTATGTGGAAGATGAAATAGCCGAACTTATACTTTCCGGCGCCGCTAAAGAAAACAGTACAATATCTTTCCAAGTGGACAAGGAAAAAGATAAGCTGACGGCAATGGTACAAGAGACTGTTAAAGCATAATTTATACCGCACGCGGCATACTTTTGTACAGAAACACATTAATGCAACGCATGAAATTCATATGTTCATGCGTTTTTTTCATATACCTCCATAATCATGCCGTACGCGGTATAAGCATAATAAAAAACGGGCGGACCCTGTTTTTAACCTCGTTTCCACCTAATTTTCTTGACAAAACAACCTCTGATACAGGATTTTAAAAAACTGGCGAACACTATTTTTAACCTCGTTCCCACCTCATTTTCTTGACAAAACAACCTCGGTTACAGGATTTAAAAAACAGGCGGACCCTGTTTTTAACCTCGTTTCCACCTAATTTTCTTGATAAAACAACCTCTGATACAGGATTTTAAAAAACAGGTGAACACTGTTTTTAACCTCATTTCCACCTAATTTTCTTGACAAAACAACCTCAGTAGAGACAAATGTTACCCCAAACGCCAAACCTCATTACCTCATTGATTTTCAACTATTTTCCTGTTAAAAAATTCAGGCGCATTGACAAGGGGTTGCAACCCCTTGTTATAACAGAGTTGCAATAGGCAGAGCCAAATGCGCCCCTACAATACATCTATGCATTTTTCCAGTTGTACTCCCCGTGAACCCTTTAGCAATACATAGCTATCCTTCACAGGATTCTCTGCCAGATAATATTTCAGGCTGTCCAAATCTCTGAAACGGGGATAACCGGTATTGATCCGGCTAAAGTTATCCCCAACGAAGATAACCCTGTCAAAATTGTGGTGCAACACGTAATCGGCTACTTTCTGATGCTCCATGTCTGTGTCGGGGCCTAATTCTTTCATATCGCCCAAAATAAGGACTTTACGATTTACTTCCATGCGGTTGAAATTCTCGAGAGCCGCATGCATACTTGTAGGATTGGCGTTATAGGCGTCTATGATAAGCATGTTTTTATCCGTTTCTTTCAGCTGCGAACGGTTGTTTGCAGGCCGGTATTCCTCAATGGCTTTACATATCAATGGCGCTTTCACACCCATGTATTTGCCGATGGTGATTGCCGCTAAAGCATTGGATAAATTGTACTCTCCCACAAGATTGGTCTTAACCCTGTTGCGCCTGCTACCGAATTTCCATTCAAACTCCAGGCAGGGCCTTATGGACAATACTTTTCCGGATATGAACAGATCTTCTTCCAACCCGTAATATATGGATGTAATACCTTCCGACATTTCCCGTAACAGGAAGTTGTCATAGTCGATGAAGAGCTTGCCGTCCCTCGTGCTTCTGATATATTCGTACAATTCCCCTTTGGCTTTGATCACATTTTCATACGAGCCGAAACCTTCTATGTGGGCGTGACCGATATTGGTAATGACTCCATAGTTAGGCATAGCCATTTCCGCCAGGATCTTGATTTCTCCCACATGGCTGGCCCCCATTTCTATGATAGCAATTTCATGCTCTTTCTTGATGCGCAGCAATGTCAACGGAACGCCTATGTGATTATTCAGGTTGCCTTGTGTGGCCAAAACATTGTATTCTTGCGACAAAACAGAGGTGATCAGTTCTTTGGTAGTTGTTTTACCGTTTGTCCCCGTTATGCCTATCACGGGCGTCTTTAGTTGTTTACGATGGTGGTTTGCCAGCTTTTGCAATGTTTCAAGACAGTTCCCGACCAATATAATATTCGGGCGGACGGCATATTCAGCCTCGTCCACGACGGCATAGCTGCACCCGGAGTCTATCGCTTTTCCGGCATATTCATTTCCGTTAAAATTAGCTCCTTTCAATGCAAAGAAAATAGAGTCTTTCGGACTATTGCGCGTATCTGTTGAAACTTCTGGGTATTGTTGATAAATTTTATACAGTTCCGATATTTCCATGGCGTTTTTTGGATGATATTATTTATAATAACAACGTTTCTTCCACATTTTTGTTTTATCAATGTGCAAGTCTGCAAAATTATTTTAAGGTTACACGAATATAGCGTTTATTATTCACATGCCGCATACTTCTTAACGTTTTTTTCTTTAATATATTCAATCTGTAATATACCATGTTTATGGTATGAAAATACCTTGCTTTAGCGATTTCACAAATGAATAATACCATGTAACTTTGCATTGTGGAAAATCAAATATTTAAATTATAATCTTATGGGAAAAATTGCTAAAAAACTGACAGACCTTATTGGTAACACTCCTCTGCTGGAATTGTCCAATTATAATGAAAAACGCGGGCTTGGGGCTCCTGTAATCGCTAAACTTGAATATTTCAATCCGGCGTCCAGCGTAAAAGACCGTATCGCGAAAGCAATGATAGAAGACGCCGAAGCGTCGGGTATACTTAAATCCGACAGTGAACTGATAGAGCCTACCAGCGGCAATACAGGCATAGGCCTTGCTTTTGTCGCGGCGGCCAAAGGATACAGGCTGACTTTGACAATGCCGGAAACGATGAGTATCGAACGCCGTAATTTGTTGAAAGCATTAGGCGCCAATATTGTCTTGACTCCCGGGCCTGAGGGGATGAAAGGAGCTATCGCGAAAGCGGAAGAATTGCAACTGGAAAATCCAAAGGCAGTGATCTTGCAACAGTTTGCCAATCCTGCCAATCCTGCCATACACAAACGTACTACGGCTGAAGAGATCTGGCGTGACACAGACGGCAAAATAGATATTTTTGTATCCGGAGTAGGTACGGGCGGGACTGTCAGCGGAGTAGGGGAAGTGTTGAAGAAATACAATCCGAATGTAAAAATTGTAGCTGTTGAGCCTACCGATTCTCCTGTCTTGTCGGGAGGCAAACCCGGCCCGCACAAAATACAGGGCATAGGAGCGGGTTTTGTGCCTGCAACATACGATGCGTCTGTGGTAGATGAAATAATTCAGGTTAGCAATGACGATGCGATACGCACAAGCCGCGAATTGGCCAGAGAAGAGGGGCTGCTTGTCGGTATCTCTTCGGGAGCGGCGGCTTATGCCGCAACCTTGCTGGCAAAGAAGCCTGAAAATAAAGGTAAAAATATAGTCGTCATCTTACCGGACACAGGCGAGCGCTATTTGTCCACCGTGTTATATGCCTTTGAAGAGTATCCGCTTTGATCATGTATGCAGTTAAAATTGTTTGGTTATTTAATTTAGTTGAGTAATTGGTATTATTGCCGGTTACTCATACTATTTTATCCGGATAGGTCATCGTTGGGTACTATTTGAAATTGTCGCGAGTATGAATGATATGCGAAAGTCCCGGAGGGACGACGCTTTATTAACTGTAGATGTATGGAAGGCTTTCAGCCTTAAACTGATGGCTATGCTCTTGGTCGGCTAAAGGTCCGATTCCTGCAAAAAAAGGACAGGCTAATCAAAAAATTTGTTAGCCTGTCTTTTTATATATTGGATATATTAATCCGTGATTCCCAACTTGGCTTTTACCATTTTACTCGCATCTGTCGCATGCGAGCCTATATGCAACAAAGTGGCGGCGTCCAGGATGTATGCATAATTGTTTTCGTCGCCAACTTCCTTGATCGCCTGTTTCATTTTTTGTTGAATCGGAGCGATTAAACTTTGTTGTTCTTTCTCAAATTCGCTCTGGCTGGTTTGGATAAAATTTTGATATCTGTCTCTAAGTCCGTCCAATTGAGTTTGCCTGTCAAGAAGAATACTTTCTGACAAGTTTGTAGTATCTTTCTGAAATTCTTCTACCTTTTTAGTGTATTCAGCTTCGATACCTGTCGCGGTCTTTTTGATTATCTCGCTTTTTGCCGCAAGTTTAGTTTCAACGTCTTTCAATTCCGGCATCTTGGAGAAAATCTCGTTAGCATTGATATATGCAATTTTATCCTGTGCAAATATCGACATCGGGGCTATTACTATAAGCAATAGGATTAGCTTTTTAAACATAGTTACAAGTTCTTTTAAGTGGTTAATTCTATATATTGGGGACAAATATAAATAATTATTTTGAATATCCGAGCTTTGCAAGTACTTCATTGCTGATGTCTATCCTTGGAGATGCAAAAATAACGCTCTCTGCCGAGGCTCTGTCAAGGACAAGCTGATAACCTTTAGTTTCGGATATCTCTTTTATAGCATTATATATATCGTCCTGTATGGGTTTCACCAAAGCCTGTCTTTTCTTGAATAACTCGCCTTCCGGCCCAAAATATGTCCTGTTCAGTTCCTGCAGGCTTTTTTCTTTTTCTACGATTTCGTTTTCTCTCTTTGTCTTTTGTTCTGCAGACAGGAAAACAAGATCGGCCTGATATTTCTTGTACATGTTTTTTACGTCGAGTTGTACTTTCTCTACTTCGCCCTGCCATTTTTTAGACATTACATCAAGTTGTTCCTGGGCAGTTTCGTAGCTGCCGATATTTTTCAATATGTATTCCATATCTATCAGAGCGAACTTCTGGGCATAGCTTCCGGCAACTATCCCTGTAAATAAAGCAAGCAGCAATAATATCCTTTTCATAACTGTTAATTTTTGGTGATATATATTAGACGCACAGTTTATATATTTGTTTAGTCCGGTTTGTATAAATAATGTTAACAAGGCTTGGCTAAAATTCCTGTCCGATCACAAAGTGAAACTGGCTGCCGCTCCTGTCGCGGGACGAGTCGATAGGATCGAAACCGTATGCCCAGTCTATACCCATAAGTCCAATCATTGGAAGCATGATGCGCGCGCCTATACCGGCAGAGCGTTTAAGAACGAACGGATTGAATTTCTTCAAGTCAGTCCATGCATTACCGGCTTCGGCGAATGTGAGCAAGTAGATTGTCGACGACGGTTCCAATATAAGCGGGTATCTTAGCTCGACGGCCAAGCGGGAATAGGCGCTGGCTTGTATGCCCAAAGCCCCGTTTTCGTAACCGCGTAATCCGATTGTTTCTGTCGCGTATGTACTTGAATATCCCGACATGCCGTCGCCTCCCATATAGAATGTTTCGAATGGAGATTTTTTATTCTTGTTGAAATATCCGACAAATCCATATTCGGTGCGCGTCATCAATACCGGGGTCTTTTTGGAATCGTACAAGGATGTGAAAGTCTTGGCTTTAAATTTCCATTTATGATATTCTATCCACTTGAATTTCTCGCCCGGTTCGTAACCGTAATCATCCGTTTTCATACTGGCGTAATCCTTGCCGTCGAAAGCAGAGAAAGGCGGCGTGATTTGCAGACTAAGCGACATGTCTGTCCCGCGCCGGGTATATACCGGATTATCTATGGAGCGTCTGTTTAGCGAAAAGTTGACGCTGAGGTTGTTGCAAACTCCGTCTTTTACAATAAAGTACGCCCAGTCTTTCATCCTGTATAACTGGTAAGATAACTCGGCCTGTATATAGAAGTTGTCGTCAGGCCAGTTTAAACGTTTTCCATATCCTACCGAAGCTCCAATCATCTGAATGGATTTATTCGGATCAGCCGCGAAGCTGTAGTCTCCATATCCGCTACCGTAACCGCTTCCATAACCGCCATATCCATAACCATATCCGTAATCGTAGCCATATCCGTAATTATTGTTGATGTAGCGGCTGTTGATGTCCGTTTGTCTCGAATAATACGCTCCTATTGATAAAGAGTTGGGGCGTTTACCTCCAAACCAGGGGTCCATGAATGAAACAGAGTATGATTGATAGAATTTGGCATTCGTCTGGGCGCTCAATGTAAGAGTCTGGCCTTCTCCCTGGGGAATGATCCCTTTATAAGATTTGGGATTTAACAGGTTCTTCAATGAAAAGTTTGAGAATTTCAAACTTAACTTGCCGATAATACCTGTCTGTCCCCATCCGGCGGAGAACTCCACCTGGTCATTTGCTTTGGATATCAGTGGTAGACTGACGTCGACAGTTCCCGATTCCGGATCGGGAACAATACTTGGATTCAGATTCTCGGGGTCGAAATGTCCTGTTTGCGAGATTTCGCGTAGCGAACGCACAATATCGTCGCGGCTGTAAAGGGCTCCCGGTTTGATCCGCAGTTCGCGGCGTACCACATCTTCGTATACACGGTCGTTTCCTGATATGGCGACTTTTCGTATCGAAGCTTTTAGCCCTTCGCTTATGCGTATCTCCAGGTCAATAGAGTCATTGGCAATATTAACCTCGACAGGATCGGCTATGGCAAATATATATCCGTAGTTCTGATAGAAGTAATTCATCACAGACTCGTCGTTGGCCGATAACTGTTCGGTCAGTTTTTTCTGGTTATATACATCGCCCGGTTTCATATTCAGCACTTGCTGCAACTGCCATGTCGGGTAAACCGTGTTTCCCACCCATTTAATGTCTTTGAAAAAGTATTGCTTCCCTTCGTCTATTTTGATTTCTATGTTGACCTTATCCGGTTTCTGGGCGTCAGCATATACGGTATCCCATGTGATCACGGCGTCGCGATAACCGAGTTCATTGTATTTTTCTATCAGAAGTTCCTTGTCTTCCTCGTAACTTTCGGACACAAATTTAGTGGAGCGAAGAAAATTTACCAGCCAGGACTTGAAATTACTTTTATGGCGGGTCTTTTTCATGGCTTTTTCCAATATGCCGGCTTTGACTTCGGTATTGCCTGTCATCGTGATCCTGTTGACTTTCGTCTTGTTCTTCTTTACTATATCGATGTTCAGGACAACATGATTTTCCCGTGACAGATCGGGCTTTTCGCTCAGGGTAATTTCAGCTTTGGTAAACCCTTTTTCGTCAAAATATTTCTTTATGACATTTTTTGCTCTATCCATTTGATGGGGCGTGGTTTGCAGACTTTTCACCATCCCTATTTTCGCTTCAATATCTTGCTGTTCGCTCTTCTTCATACCGGTGTATACAATATCCGATATGCGGGGACGTTCTTTCAGGTTTATTTCTATCCAGATTTTATTCCCTTCTATTTTGGTCGCCAGAATTTTCACATCGGAAAACAAGCCTTGCTTCCAGAAGCGTTTCACGGCATTTGTTATTTCGGGCCCCGGAATTTCAATCTTGTCCCCCACTTGTAGCTGGGCGAAGCCAAACAATGTGAAATCTTCATACATCGGATTCACAATTCCGGAAGTCTTCAAGCCCGCTATTTCATATTTTTTACTGGTGTTGTATGAAATAACCGGCAGGCTATCGACATTTACCTGAAGAGCGTCATTCACATTTTTAATTTCTGTGCCGCCTGCAACCTCCTGAGATCTTACGCTCATGGAGATTGAGCAGAAGATAATGAATAGAAAAAATAAACTTCTTTTAAACATATTTTGTTTCGCAGTTACTTTCCAATATTTAAATCTGTTTTTAATATCTCTAGTTATAAAACCATCCGGCAAGATCAAGGCTTGCCTGAAATTTGCTCGCTGGTTTTTCCAAAACGCCGCTCGCGATTCTGGAAATCCACAATCGCTTTATACAAGGATTCTTCGTTAAAGTCAGGCCACAATTCATCAGTAAAATAAAGCTCGGAATAAGCGATTTGCCAAAGAAGAAAATTACTTATGCGCAACTCTCCTCCTGTTCTGACCAATATATCCGGATCGGGGATGCCTTTTGTTTCCAGATAAGAGCTTACCAACTCTTCGGTTATCCCGTTCATAGAAATTTTTCCCGATACCATATCGCTTGCTATATTCCTTATCGCCTTGGCGAGTTCCCACTTTGCAGAGTAACTCAACGCTAATACCACAGTTGTGCCTGTGCATGCAGACGTCGTTTCAAGGCAATAGGCCAGCGCCTTTTTTGTTTCTTCGGGCAGGCGTTCCACATCTCCGATCACTTTTATCCGGATGTTATTCTTGACCAATTCGGGAGTTTCGCTCGCTACGGCCTGCACCATCAGGCCCATCAAAGCCTTTACTTCTTCTTCGGGACGTTTCCAGTTTTCTGTAGAAAAAGTATAGAGAGTGAGATAACTCACTTTTGCTCTTGACGCGCCTTCAATAGCTCTGCGTACAGCCGCAATACCCTCCTTGTGGCCGAATGTACGGTTTAGATCCTGTCGTTTGGCCCATCGCCCGTTGCCGTCCATTATTACGGCAACATGCTTGGGGATCCGCTCTTTGTCTATTTGGTCAAGATACGACATCTGTATTTTAGTTTAATAATTAATCAATATTCAGACAGGGACATATCCTTGTTCCGAAATCCCATGTCAAACTTACCATAGTAAGAGAATACCAGTCGTTGTTCTTGAATATGCCTCCATTTATTTTGTAAGGCGCATCCAGACTCGGACCATCTCCATTCTCCGTAACATCAAAAGAATCGCTGAAAAGTTTTCTGAAAGAAAATTCAAAACCAAGATTCAGCCTGCTCTTTAATTTATATTTTACTCCGATCCCGACAGGAATATTAGCATCCAAAAATGTCTTGTTTCCCGATCCCAATGTGATCCCTATACCGGTAAATATATACGGAGATATACGTTTCGCTCCCAAGTAACCGAATTTATCACTGTAATTGAAAAAGTTAAACTCTATCTGGCTTCCCAGTTCGTAAAACATCCGGCTAAAAGAAATTTCCTGTCCAAACGGATATTTATTCCCCGAATCGCGGGCGTCGCCCGAAACCTTTCCTATTACCAAATTGTTTTTCACCGACCACCTCAGGTCTTTGTTATATCTGAAAACTATTCCCGCCGATATTCCCGGTTTACTATACAATTTACTTTTATTGGCGTCTCCCATATAAAAGGAAGTACCGGCCATCCCTCCTGTCTCGTACTTGTAATCATTCTGCGCTTTAAGTTCAAGGAATGAGAAAGAAATACAGCCGATTATCAGTAGCAAAGCAAATGATATCTTCCTTTTTCCCGTCATTAATTTCATTCTGTTCCTGTTTATCCGGCACGGAAAGCGATTAGAGTTTTGGCCTGAGCCTGTTTATCCTGCCTGTCCAAACCTTTTGTATGGGAGCAGTTCCCGCATCCGGTATTCCGCCGAATATCCAGATATGGTTTTTGCTATCCGTAATAACCGATTGGCCTGACGCCTCCGGTATTCCCGCGTCCAGAATCTCTTTGTTTGGCGCGGCCCCCCATTTGTATCCGTAACTTGCTGTTTTATATAGCTTGTTTCCTGTCAGGGCATACAAATACTTGTCGTATAAAAATGTTGAAATGCCGCTCTTGGCTGCAAATACGTTATTTGCTTGATTTCGCGCAATTTGTAAAACATTATCGCTTGTGGTCTTTATAGACCAGGTCAGATTATTATAAAAGCCTGATGTATTTTTACCGCCTGTAATGGCCAGAATGCAATTGTTTAGATTATTCCGGTCAAAGTTAGTCGCTGACGAATATTCCGAAAGAGGGAAATCCATGCTTACCTCATACTGTTCCTCAGTTCTGAATACCAGTTTTTTCAGGTCGGAAGTTTTTGCAAAATAATATTTTCCTTCTTTTTCAGTAATCACAAGGAGGGAATCGGTTGTAACATCCGTTGTAGGAAGCGCTCCTGCAATGTTTGTCAGATTACCGCTTATTCCGTCGTCGCTCCATGCGATACCGTCGCTGTCAGCCGCATAACCCTGTTTGCTGTCGTCAACGGCGTAGAATTTACCGTTGAAGAAAGTCACACTTTCAAGGATAAGAGTAGATGCGTTCAGTTTGGATACAGCCTGCTTTGTTTCATAAACCAGAGGGGTTTCCGTTCTTTCAGGCTTTTTCGCTTTGGACAGATATACCTTGTTGTCGGCGCCTGTGGTAAATGTATAGAAAATGCTGTCTCCTACCAGTATGGTCTTTTGTTTGTTGAAAGACGCCGGATAGTTTGTTACGGTTTTTTCTTTCCAGATCAATGTATCCGGATCTTCCTGATGCACCAGGATTTTGACTGTATATTCTTTTGGATCTTTACCGTTGAGAGGCGTAATCCTGAATTTAGGATACAGATATGTCGAAAAATCAATCGAATCGGAAGTATTCCAGTCAACAATCGAATCTTTTGGATATATCAGCTCCACTTTACCGATACCCGAAGAGGCATAGCCCAGTGTTACCGCACATTTCTTCAACGTAGTCCTATACGGTAGTGAATCAGGGTTATATATCAGCTTGCTAAACTGGTTTATGGCAAATCCGGTTGTAAGAAGCGCCGGATAGTTTACGGTATCTATAGCCGTATAGGGTTTTGCAGCTATTTTGAAGCTGTAAATCTGAGCGTCTCCCGACAATTCGGAAGTACTGTATTCAGATGAATTATCATTACATGAACTTGACCCCGATACGAGTAAAACGATGAATAATAATTTAGTAATTTGCTTCAATCTCATTAGTTTAAACAGATTTATTCAGTATCAATGTGCAAAAATAGAAAGAATTTCGGCTTACGCCTCAATAAATCTAATATTTATATAATTTTATAGTTATCCGAAATGCTCAAATGTACATGGCCGGATGTGTCCCAATTCCTTTTGTCCAGCACATATCCTGCAATCTCCGGAGCCTTTACGCCTTTGCCAAAACAGACCGTGGAAGTCTCGATATACGCTTCGTCCCACAGCCGCTTGTTTATAAGGCTTTGCAGCAGTGCGCGCCCTCCTTCGACAAGGATAGAACCGATCTCGCGGCTTTTCAATATGGAAAATATATTTTCAAAAAGACTTTCGTTAAAGACAGTTCGAATATATATAACGTTTTCGGATTCTTTTTCGTATAAATCCTTCTCTGTAAATATGATTGTTTTTACTTCACCGTCGAATAAACGATAAGCGGAAGGGATCCTTCCCTGCCTGTCCAGCACAATCCTTACAGGGTTTTTCCCATACCAATAGCGGGTGGTCAAAGACGGGTTATCATTCACCGCCGTATTTGTCCCTATCATAATAGCGTCCACCTCCGCCCTTTTTTTATGAGTCAGCATGCGCGAAAAATCGTTTGAAACAGGGGTGGGCCGCGGCTTTTCTCCCGCGTTTCGTTCTTTGTCTATAAAGCCGTCCTGCGTTTGCGCCCATTTCAGATAAATATATGGCCGGTTTTTGGTTTGGGCGGTAAAAAACTCCTTGTTGAGAGTCCGCGCTTCTTTTTCCAATACGCCTGTGGTAACATCTATGCCCGCGTCCCGCATCATTTTTATTCCTCGTCCCGATACGGCGGGAAAGGGGTCCGTACACGCCACCACCACTTTTGGTATTTCACTGTCTATGACAAGTTGTGCACAAGGCGGCGTCTTCCCGTAATGGGAACATGGTTCGAGGGATACATAGATTGTGGAATCCTTTAATAGGGACTTGTCCTGCACGCTGTTTACCGCATTCACTTCGGCATGGGCATCCCCGTACCGGCGGTGATAACCTTCGCCGATAATTTTACTTTTATGAACTATCACCGCGCCTACTGCCGGGTTAGGGCTTGTAAACTCTTTCCCGTTCTGTGCCAGTTGCAGGCAGCGATACATGTATTTTTCCTCCACAGTCATTTTTCGGAGTTTCTGCAAAATGAGAAACGCAATTATCAACAGGATATTTTAACTGTTTTTCATGAAATGATCACCTTGCGGCAATCGCTTCTATCTCTACCAGAGCCCCTTTAGGTAAATCCTTTACGGCAAAGGCCGAGCGTGCCGGGAATGTATCTGCAAATTGCGTGGCGTATACTGCGTTCATTTCGGCGAAATTAGCCATGTCGCTCAAAAAAACTGTTGTTTTTACAATGTTGTCAGTCGTGAGTCCGGCTTCCGCAAGTATGGCTTTGATATTCCCGAATGACCGAGCCGTTTGTTCCTTGATCCCTCCATCGGGAAAGCTTCCCGTGGCAGGATCTACCGGAAGTTGCCCGGAAATAAATATCAATCCGTTTATTTCTATTGCCTGGCTATACGGGCCGATTGCCGCAGGAGCCTTGTCGGAAGCGATTACTTTTTTCATGTGATATAATTTGTTTTTTAACGGTCGCAAGGAACTTTTTTCATTGTTCCATATTTTAATATTATACTTTATTTTAAACCTTTCTGGCGAATGGCTTCATAGACAAGCACGCCTGCCGCCACCGACACATTGAGCGAGCCAATGGAGCCGAAATGCGGAATTCTTACCAGATTATCGGCAATGCGCAAGTTTTCGTTTGCTACGCCGACATCCTCGGCGCCCATGACAAAGGCGACAGGGCCGGTATAATCCACTGCCGTGTACATGTCCACGCCCCGTTCGCCGGCTGCGACAACCTTTATTCCGCTGTTTTTCAGGAACCGAATTACAGAAGTGATGTTCGGCTCTTTGCAAACAGGGATTTTCAGCAATGCTCCGGCTGATGTTTTCACGGCGTCGGCGTTTACTGTCACACTGCCCTTTGCCGGTATCACAATGGCGTCGACGCCTGCCACTTCGCATGTGCGGGCGATGGCTCCGAAGTTTCGTACGTCCGTAATCCCGTCAAGCACAAGGATGAAAGGGTCTTTTCCGCTTTCATAGAGGAAAGGGATGATGTTTTCGATCTTTTCATATGCGACGGCGGAAAGGAAAGCGATCACTCCCTGGTGATTTTTCCGGGTGAATCTGTCCAAACGCTCGTTAGGTACGCGTTGCACGGATATGCCATGCGATTTGAGCATGGCGAATAACTCTTTGGACAAGTCGCCTTGCAGTTCGCGTTTTACTATTACTTTATCTATTTCTTTTTCGGCCTCTACGGCTTCCATTACGGCACGGATACCGAAGATCATTTCCTTTTCTTTCATTCTTTCCTTTTTTTTATGTGTTGCTCCCGTTTCACGGACGCAATTTATTTTTGTGACGCCCGTTTACCGGTCCGATTGTAACCACGACCCGATCCACCCGCCACGTTCCGTCATCAAATACAAGCCGGCAAAAATACCCGTAACAGGCAATAATGAACGCTTGTACTTGAATGCGGCTACAGACAAGCCCCGCCAAACGATCCGGAAAACGGACGACAACAATTTTTCTGCCATCGCTGACGGGTCATCGGCCTTACCGACGTACAAATATACTGCAACTATAAATAATATGAAAATGATATACCGCCCATTTACATACGATACTTTGAATTTTGCTTTTTTACTGTCCCTTTTATGGCATAGCCGCCAGCCTAAGGCTGAGAGCCTTCCACTTTGGGCGGATTTCAGCTTCCTCAGCTTCCTCATTTTCCTTAAACTCCTCAAATTCTTTAATTTCCTTACATTACAGTCAAACCTGAAAAGACAGGATCATACAGGTTTGAATAACGCCACATGCATAAAAACACCCTCTTTGCTCAACTTCCATTCCGAATTCCTGTAATTGGATATAAAAAGGCGGAAATCTGCAACGGTTTATCCAACCGGATTCTATATATTTGTTGGATAAAGTTTACACTAGCAAAAATTCATTAACAAAATTCAAATTTATGAAAAAAGCGATTATTTCAATTATCCTGCTTGCTTCTGGATTGTTGTCCGGTTGCAGCAGTGAAGAGAGCGTCTCCAGACCGGAGACAGTTGGACAGACAGGTACTTTGACTTTCAGTTTTCCTGCGGCTCGTCGAAGCGTAACTTATGCGATTAGCGGCGGTACTGCCAACGAAAGCTCCGTGGGTGCAACGGAAGACGAGGCCAGGAT
>JAISSD010000251.1 GCA_031273295.1 Prevotella sp. | reverse complement strand
GAATCCAAAACGTAGAAATCGAAAGGTTTGACAAGAAGAGCCGTATGAGGGGAGACTTTCACGTACGGTTCCGTGAGAGGCTTGGGCTGAAATGCCCTTGCCTACTCGACAAACAATGTCAGCCCGAACCGGATTGTTCGTGTTTGTTATATCGGGGGATGCAAAACTCATCGTCCATGATCTGCGGATCCGTTCAATCCGCGTCATCTGCGTGCAAAAACAAGGCTCCGGCTAAATATGCCTTCCATGCACAAGGTATAACACAAAGTGTATCACAAAGGGCGCAAAGCATTTTTAGATTTACACTGTTACATTCCGGACAATTCATGCGGTTATTTTGCCTGCAAGGATAATAATTTCGTATTAAATTAACAATATCAAAAAGATCATAGCTTTACTAAACAACATTGAATTTGTTACTGATATTCATTATTCTTATATTTGCAACAGAATCTTTTTAATTTATGACGTCAAGTAGTCCACAGCCCAAGATCCGTTTTGGAATTATAGGAACCGGTTTCATTGTAGATAAAGTTTTGGAAGGCGCCCGCCTTGATCCCCGCTTCGAACTTGCGGCAATATACTCCCGGACACAGGAGCAGGCTGATATATTTGCCCGGAAGCACAATATTACCCGGACTTTCACTTCCCTGGAGGCAATGGCTGCCAGCCCGTTGATCGATGCGGTATATATCGCTTCCCCGAATTCGTTGCACGCCTTTCAAAGTATTCTGTTTATGCGGCACGGGAAACATGTATTGTGTGAAAAACCCTTTGCATCCAATGCTAAAGAGGTAAAAGCCATGATAGCCGCATCCGGGGAGAATAACGTCGCCCTGATGGAAGCGATGAAACCCGGGATGACGCCTAATTTTATGGCGATCAAAAATAACATAGGTAAAATAGGTACAGTCAGAAGGTACTTTTCTTGTTACTGCCAGTATTCGTCACGTTATGACAAACTAAAAGAAGGCGTCGTGTTGAATGCTTTCGATCCGGCTCTGTCAAGCGGCGCAGTAATGGATTTGGGCGTGTATACCATATATCCGATGGTAGTATTGTTTGGCCGTCCCAAAAAAGTGAGCGCCACAGGATTGAAATTGCCCACAGGCGTTGACGGACAGGGAGCCGTAAATTTTGAGTACGAAGGGATGAATGCAACCGTGCTTTATTCTAAAATAGCAGATTCAGCCTTACCGACAGAAATACAGGGAGAAGAAGGGACAATAACTTCCGACAGGATAAATATCATCGATAAAGTCACACTCGGATACAGGAACGGAGAAGAAAAAGTGATAAGTACTCCCAACCTGTTGCACGAATATTATTATGAGGTGGCCGAATTTATAAATTTAATACGGGAAGGGAAACGGGAATCGGAAATCAACAGCCACGAAAATTCCCTTATAACTATAGAAATAGTAGATGAAATAAGAAAACAAATAGATATTAAGTATCCTGCTGATGACCAATAAGTATGTGTTTGCGCCAAAATTTATCATTTGATTTTATAAAAGTCAGATTAATATGATTTTAGTTTATAGATGAAACTTTTTTTAACAATAATAAATGATTATTTATTCAAAATATTCATAGCTTTATTCCGCATTTAATTGGTAAGAATTCATGGACTGTTGAAATTGCCCGCATAGGAATTGAATCTATTGTAGACAAGAGCCTTAAGAAGATATAAACCATGTTACGCTTTTGATTATATTGCATCGGGAAATCGGCATGTGAATTTTATTGCGAAAATAAAACTTGAATTTTTAAACAATATTAAACTAAACAATTTATTTATTAACTTAATCCATGAATGAACTGACATCTTACTCACGCACCCGGACGTTTTGGCTGGTGATCTTGCGGTTATTGATCGGCTGGCACTTTTTATACGAGGGAATCATTAAAATTTTAAATTCGGGTTGGACGGCCTATCCTTACCTGATGGATTCTCAGGGATTTTTTTCCGAATATTTCCATGACTTGGCTGCAGATCCGGGTTTTCTGGCAGTATCCGATTATATTAATATATACGGGCTGGCGCTTGTCGGATTGGGACTGATATTGGGATGCTTTTCGCGGGTTGCTTCCATCGGAGGCATTGTCTTCCTCGCGTTGTACTATTTGTCCCATCCTCCTTTTATCGGAGCTACTTACATGATGCCCACAGAAGGTTCTTATCTTTGGATAGATAAAAATCTGATCGAAATAGGAGCATTGATGATATTGATCTGTTTCCCTACATCCCGTATTATTGGCCTCGACCGATATATCTGTAAACTATATAAATGCAAATAAAGCTATATTATGACACCCGAAGACAAAATTGTACCCGAGGATAAAAACAACGAAAAGAAAGCGCCTGAAAATAATCTGCCGTCGCAGGGCAGGCGAAATGCCATCAAAGCGCTTGCTACCGCCCCGGTTTTAGGCGTATTGGCATATGGCGTATACAAAAAACAAAAATATACCAAAACCCTGAATGACGTCGGCGATGTATTTAAATTAAGTAACGAAACCGCAACAATACCGGATTTGCAGCCTGACGGAAAACAGATCCGCATAGGCGTTATCGGTTACGGAGGCAGAGGAAAATATTTGCTCAGAGCCGCCGGGTTTGCCACTCCTCAACATCTGCAAGGATGGATAGACGAAGCAAAAAAGAACAAAAAAGACGCCCGCTATAAAGACTTTAAAGCACAGGAAGACCTGAATATCGTATTTGCCGGAATATGCGATATCTTCGATGCATTTGCAGAAGAAGGCATGGCGGCCGGAGCAAACATCCACAGGGAAGGCGTAGGCGGCAAAATGGGACCCGCGCCAAAACGCTACCGCCATTACAAGGAAATGCTTGCAGATAAGGATATAGACGCCGTTATCATTGCAACTCCCGACCACTGGCACAGTACCATGGCTATGGATGCGGCAAAAGCCGGAAAACACGTTTACGTTGAAAAACCGCTTTCCTGGACAGTACCCGAAACCTATATGGTAAGGGAAGTCGTCAAAGATACCGGAATTGTTTTCCAGCTGGGACATCAGGGCCGCCAGATCGACAGCTACCGTAAAGCAGGGGAAATCATCGATAAAGGATTGCTCGGGCCAATAAGCCTCGTTGAAGTATGCACCAACAGGAATGATCCTAACGGCGCATGGGTGTATGACATTCATCCGGACGCCAATCCCCGGACCATAGACTGGAAACAGTACGAAGGAGACCCCGAAAGGATCAAAGAGTATCTGGATTATATGGCTAAATATGATCTGCTAAAATATGTAGGCCCGGAACCGAGGGACAAGTTCAGCCTTGAACGTTTCTTTCGCTGGCGCTGCTGGTGGGATTACAGCACCGGGCTGAGCGGAGACCTGCTCACACATGAATATGACGCTATCAATCAGTTGATGGGTGTTGGCATACCTCATTCCGCCACATCGTCGGGAGGCGTGTATTTCTTCAAGGATGGGAGAACTGTCCCCGATGTATTGCAAACCACATTCGAATTCCCCGATAAAAATCTGACGATGCTTTACAGCGCCACTTTGGCAAGTAACCGTAGCAGGGGTAAAGTGATCATGGGACATGACGCCTCAATGGAAGTGGGTGATACCTTGACTGTAAAAGTCGACAGCGGCTCTACCAGATACAGGGAAAAGCTCGAAAAAGGGATTATCAAACCGGATGTGCCATTCTATACATACATTCCGGGAAAGAACAATGTGGACGCGATTACTTCCGCTACGGAAATGTATTTCGCCCAACGCGGGTTGCTATACTCTTATCTGGGAGGAAAACGCTACGATACCACATTCCTCCATATCAGAGAATGGCTCGAATGTATCCGGGACCGGAATAAAAAACCGTCATGCGATATAGACGCGGCTTTTGAAGAAGCGATAACAGCCCACATGGGTACCCGCGCCTATCTTGAGGGCCGTACCATGTATTGGGACAAAGAAAAAGAAGAGATTGTCAGAGGCGAATCAATCTGAAAATAAAAAACGTTAAATCTATAATAATAATTCTCATTAAACCTAAAAACTTATGGCATCAGACATTTCAAGAAGAAAGTTCCTTAGTACCGGAGCAAAAGCGGCTATCGGTCTGACAATTATCCCAAGCGCTGTTTTGGGTAAAAACTTCGGGCATGTAGCTCCAAGCGACAAACTTAACATTGCCGCCGTAGGTATCGGGGGGATGGGACATGCCAACATCAAGCAGGTAGAAGCTACGGAAAACATAGTAAGCTTGTGCGATGTGGACTGGAGATACGCCAAAGGCGTATTCGACCGCTTCCCCAAGGCTAAAAAGTATTGGGATTTCCGTAAGATGTATGACGAGATGGGCAAAGACATCGACGCTGTCATTGTGGCTACGGCCGATCATACGCATGCTATTGTTTCAGCGAATGCGATGGCGATGGGCAAGCACGTTTATTGCCAAAAACCGCTGACCCATACTGTATATGAATCCCGTTTGCTTACCGGTCTCGCCAAAAAACACAAGGTGGCGACACAGATGGGTAACCAGGGTTCGTCGGGCGAAGGTGTGAATCTTGTCTGTGAATGGATCTGGAACGGCGAAATAGGCGAGATAAAAAAAGTAGAAGCTTTCACAGACCGCCCAATCTGGCCGCAGGGATTGAATGCCCCCGAAAAAGTAGATAAAATACCGGGTACGTTAAACTGGGACTTGTTTACGGGGCCTGCCAAAGTGCGTCCTTACAATGCTATATATACTCCATGGAACTGGCGCGGCTGGTGGGATTATGGTACAGGCGCATTGGGAGATATGGCCTGTCATATTCTTCATCCGGTATTTAAAGGATTGAAACTGGGGTACCCTGCAAGCGCGCAAGGTTCTTCCACAATGCTGTTGCAAGACTGCGCGCCTCAGGCGCAGCATGTAAAACTCGTTTTCCCTGCACGCGACAACATGCCTAAAGTTGCTATGCCCGAAGTGGAAGTACACTGGTATGACGGCGGTTTGAAACCGGATTTCCCTCAGGGATGGCCTCAAGGAAAAGATATGAACGACGCCGGTGGCGGTGTTATTTTCCACGGAACCAAAGATACTTTGATTTGCGGTTGCTACGGTAAAGACCCCTGGTTGTTGTCGGGACGCAAACCCAATGCGCCTAAAGTTTGCCGCCGGGTACCAACTTCCCACGAAATGGATTGGGTGCGCGCCTGTAAAGAAGACGCGTCAGACCGTGTAATGACAGCCTCCGACTTTAGCGAAGCCGGGCCTTTCAACGAAATGGTAGTGATGGGGGTACTTGCGGTACGTTTACAGAACTTGAACAAAGAATTGCTTTGGGACGGGCAGAACATGAAGTTCACCAATATAGATCCGAATGAAGAAATTAGAATTTTGAAAAAAGATGACTTCAAAATTGTAGACGGGGATCCCAAGTTCAACAAGATATGGACAGACCCTGTCAACGCCCGGGCATTCGCAGAGGAACTGATTAAGCACACATATCGCGACGGTTGGAAATTACCGGATATGCCATAATGAATAGAGTTGTTAATTTAAACCGTATAAAGAAATGAAGAAAATTATTTACAGCCTTGGTTGTTTCGTAATTGCAAGTACAGTAGTTGCTTGCGGAGGCAACAAAAAAGAAAAAGCCGACAAAGAAGAAAACAAGGAAGCAGAGACTGTTCAGCTGGCAATTTACACACAGCCATTGAAGGATAGCGTACAAACCGAAGAACTCTTTGCCATTGATAAAGACGGTTATATTTCCATATTTGATGGAACATCATTTAAGGGATGGCGTGGTTATGGAAAAGATAAAGTACCGGGAAAATGGGTGATAGACGACGGCGCTATCAAATTTAACGGAACAGGCGGCGGTGAAGCGCAGGAACAAGATGGCGGCGACCTTGTTTTTGCTCACAAGTTTAAAAACTTCGAGCTTGTTTTCGAATGGAAAGTAGCCAAAGGGAGCAACTCCGGGATCCTGTATCTGGCTCAGGAAATTGAAACAACAGATGATAAAGGGAACAAGAGAATGGAGCCAATCTATATTTCATCTCCGGAATACCAGATTCTGGATAACGCGAATCACCCTGACGCAAAACTGGGTAAGGACAATAACCGCCAATCGGCGTCCCTTTATGACATGATCCCTGCCAAACCACAAAACGCCAAACCTTTCGGGGAATGGAACACGGGTAAGATCATGGTTTACAAGGGAACTGTAGTTCACGGGCAAAACGGCGAAAATGTGCTTGAATACCATTTATGGACTCCTCAGTGGACGGAAATGCTGCAAGCAAGCAAGTTCAGTCAGGAAAAATGGCCTTTGGCTTTCGAACTGTTGAATAATCTGGGCGGCCCTAACCGCGAAGGATATATCGGGCTTCAGGATCATGGCGATGATGTTTGGTACCGTAACATCAAAGTTAAAGTATTGGATTAATACGGATTTCTATTAAAATAATGCCAGATCCATCGAAGGAATCCATCTTTCATGGATTTGGCTTTTAAAAAGCGTCTTGATTCAGCATGAAACGGGCATGCGAAACTTGCGCCAAAGAGCATGAAACAAGGTTCGGCGGAGCCAGTATGTTGCAAGTTTCATATGACCTGAAAATAAGTTATATACACATGAAAACAACAAGTTTTTTTACATTTGTCCTTTTACTGTCGGCGTCATGTTTTCCCAAAACGGAAATGACGGCTCAACAGGCGCTTCCCAAAAAGGAGATAGCTCTGCAGTTGTATTCCCTCAGAGATGACATCTCCAGGGATTATGCCGGTACAATAAAGAAAGCCGGGGAAATGGGATATACGGCCATTGAAGCCGCAAACTATAGCGACGGTAAATTCTATGGCAAAACGCCTGAAGAATTTAAAGCCGATATGGAAGCCGCGGGAATGAAAGTACTGTCTTCCCACGCCGGAAAAGACCTTTCGGAAAATGAACTGGCGTCAAAAGATTTTACCGAAGCTTTGAAATGGTGGGATCAATGTATTGCCTCGCATAAAGCTGCGGGAATGAAATACATCGTGACCCCGTGGATGGATGTGCCCAAAACGCTGAAAGATTTGCAAACATACTGTGAATACTACAACGAAATAGGCAGGAAATGCAAAGAGAATGGCTTGCTTTACGGTTACCATAACCATGCCCACGAGTTCCGGAAAGTAGAGGACAAAGTGATGTATGACTATATGATCGAAAACACAAATCCGGAATATGTATTCTTCGAAATGGATGTGTATTGGACTGTAAGAGGAGGACAAAGCCCGGTTGATTACTTTAACAGATACAAGGGCCGTTTTATTTTGCTGCACATCAAGGACGATAAAGAACTTGGCCAAAGCGGGATGGTAGGCTTCGACGCTATCTTCAAAAACACAGACGTGGCGGGTACAAAATACCTGATTGTGGAGGTCGAGAAATATAACTTTACGCCGGAAGAAAGCGTAAAGAAAAGTTTGGATTACTTGCTGAACTGCCCGCTGGTAAAAGAAAGTTACAACAAATAAAACACGGGAGAGCGGGACGGCGGCAGCCCTGCTCGTTTTGCATACAGGTATGAACGCAGTAATGACCGGCAAGGGCGCTTTCTATTACAGCATACAGGGAACAGCAGAAGGTACAGGCTACAATATCATCTATCAGGACAGTGAAGGCCGTGACTTTCAGCCTGAAATAGAGGCATTGCTGGCCGATTTCGAAAGATCCGTGTCTGTATATGATGAAACATCCCTTATCTCGCGCATCAACAGGAACGAGGATGCGGAGACAGACCATTACTTCGAAACCGTTTTCAATAAAGCGAAAGAAATCAGTATGCTGACGGAAGGCGCGTTCGATATTTCTGCTGAACCATTATTCAGAGCCTGGGGTTTTAGCTTCCGGGAAAAGGATATACCCGACGAAGAAAAGATAAATAGCCTGAAAGAATATATCGGGATGGACAAGGTGAAGATAAAAGACAAGCGCGTCGTGAAATCGGATCCCGGTATTGTATTAAATGCCAATGCCATAGCAAAAGGCTATTCGGCGGATATGATCGCTGATTTTTTGGAGAAACGCGGGAGTTTCGATTATCTGGTAGAAATAGGAGGAGAAATACGCCTGAAAGGAGAAAATGCAACAGGAGAAGCATGGCGGATAGGTATTGACCGTCCGGCAGAAGACAATCCGATACCGGGGCAGGATTTGCAGGTCATCTTGCAGATCACCGGCAAAGGAATAGCCACATCGGGTAATTACCGGCAGTTTTATATTGAAGGCGGGCAAAAGATTGCACATACAATCAATCCGGCAACCGGCTATCCCGTAAAACACAATCTGCTGTCAGCCACTGTCATAGCCAAAGATACAATTACCGCCGATGCTTTTGCTACGGCATTCATGGTAGCGGGAATAGAGAAAGCGTTGGAATGGGTACAAAAATTTCCGGAATTGGACGCTCTTTTTATTTGTGACGAAGACGGAGAATATAAGATCTATTATACTCCCGGTATAGAAAATAACCTTGTGCCGGTATAAACGGGCAAAGACGCAGGCCTGAATCAAGCTTGAATTGTTAAAAAAGAAAGAAATATCCGTTTCATCCTGTTTTTTAGACATTATTTATGTTATTTTGACGGGCGAACGGGATATCGCGTATTTACATTAATATTTAAACTTGTAAAACATGAAAACACTTTTGTTTTTAGGAAACATAGGAACGCCAGAGATTATTATCATAGCCATAATCGTGCTGTTGCTATTCGGCGGGCGCAAGATACCTGAACTGATGAAAGGCATCGGCAAAGGGATCAAGAACTTCAAAGAAGGCGTAAAAGGCATCGAGGACGATATAGAAGGAAGCGGCGCATCTAAAAAAGATTAAGATATTACTTTTCTATGGAAGAGAACAGTGAAGGAATGACCTTTTGGGATCATTTGGAGGAACTCCGATGGACTTTGATCAGATCTGTCATAGCATTATTCGTATTCGCGATACTTGGTTTCGTTATCATGCCGTACATTTACGATACATGGATAATGGGGCCTACACGCGCCGGTTTTGTCTTGTACAAGTATCTTTGTTACGCCACGTCGGCAGTTCCTTTTATGCCTGACTTCTGTGATGATACATTCTATGTCAGGATTATAAACTATAATCTTACATCGCAGTTTTTCAGGCACATGACCACCTCTTTCTGGCTGGCGCTGATACTTACATTCCCTTATCTGATATTCGAATTCTGGCGGTTTATAAGCCCGGCTCTCTATGCCGGCGAGAAACGCAGCATTCGGTGGGTATGCCTGTTTGGCACCATCATGTTTTTTATAGGGTGCGCGGTGGGATATTTTCTGGTTTTCCCGATGACTTTCCGTTTTTTGTCCACTTACCAACTGAGTGAAATGATCGAGAACACCATTTCACTGGATTCCTATATGGATATGTTCCTGATGTTGATATTTATTATGGGGCTTGTGTTCGAATTGCCTTTGGTGTCATGGTTACTTTCCCGGCTGGGACTGCTTGACAGATCATTCTTTAAAAAGTTCAGGCGTCACGCGATAGTGGGGCTTCTGGTTCTGTCCGCCGTCATTACGCCTTCGGGTGATCCGTTCACGCTGTCAGTTGTGTTCATTCCGCTTTATTTCCTGTTCGAGCTGAGTCGCTTCATGGTAAAGCCCGAACCTGAAGAGACAGACGGGGAAGACGATTCGGAACAGGCGGATGATTCGCCTCGATTATCGGTTGAAGAATAAAATTCTATTCTGCAAGCGCTTGATACAACGCAAAGCGGCTTGTACCGGATATAACAACAAGCTGAATTTATTAGTTGAAACAAAATGACCGGGTATGCTTGCTGTATTCCGAAAGAAAAAATCAAGTTGTTTTTGATTTTATATTCGTAAATGGCTTCGCTTGTTAATGAATATTTTTTCCGTCGACTTCCTCTTCAAAACTGTATGGCGGGAGATTTCGGAAAGTAATACCTGTTGCGAAACAGCAAGTTGAATATGTATTATTCCACGCTGTTGGCGGCTTTCCAAGTCTACAGGAAAAATTGCCGGAAATAAAATGCGGTGGAATAGTTGGTACTGAAATCCGCATTGATCCGTCCGGTCCGTGTTATTCGCGTCTCGTTTATCCTGCGAAGATTTATAAAAGTGTAAAGTAAAATACTCCAAAAGTGTAAAGCGGATTATTCCAAAAGTGTAAAGTAAAATACTCCAAAAGTGTAAAGTAAATCATTCCAAAAATGTAAAGTAAAATGCTCCAAAAATGTAAAGCGAATCATTCCAAAAGTGTAAAGTAAAATACTCCAAAAGTGTAAAGCGAATCATTCCAAAAGTGTAAAGTAAAATGCTCCAAAAGTGTAAAGCGAATCATTCCAAAAGTGTAAAGTAAAATACTCCAAAAATGTAAAGCGAATCATTCAAAAAATGTAAAGTAAAATGCTCCAAAAGTGTAAAATGAAATCGCTATCTTTGTAAAAAGAATTTGCAACATATCAGGCGGGATTAAAATGTCATACATTAAACGAATAGCAGACAGTGAACTAAAGAGAAAGCTCGAATCTTCCGGCGCGGTACTTGTGCGCGGTGTAAAGGCTTGTGGAAAAACAGAGTCGGCAAAACAAATTGCCCGCAGCATTTTGAATGTAGATAGAGACGAACAAATACCTGCCGTGATAAATGTTGCTCCCAAAAGACTGCTGCTTGGCGATACTCCGCGTTTGATTGACGAATGGCAGATGTATCCCAAATTATGGGATTACATACGGCACGAGATAGACGACCGCCGGCAAACAGCGCAATTTATCCTTACCGGTTCGGCGAATCCCGAAGAAACGGTAAAAATGCATTCGGGGGCGGGACGGTTTACCACGCTCGACATGCGAACCATGTCGTGGCAGGAATTGGGATTTTCATCGGGCAAAATCAGCATGAAAAGCCTGTTTGACGGGGGAAAAATAGAAATTTACGACGAGCCGGTCGAACTGGAATTTATTGTTGAGCGGCTGATTATCGGTGGCTTTCCCACACTGTTGGGTAAAAATATCGGTCAGGCGATGGATTTGAATCGCGCATACATCGAACTGCTCGCCGAAGTAGATATGAGCCGCGTTTCAAACGTGAAGCGCGATCCGGTAAAGGTACGGAATCTGCTGCGCTCCCTTGCCAGAAACACGGCAACTATGGTCGATACGGCAACGCTGGGAGCAGACATACATGAAAATGCCGCTCTTTCCCGTCCCACCGTTTATGACTATCTTGATGCGCTCGACAGATTGATGATCACCGAAGAACAGCCTGCATGGAACACCCATATCCGTTCGTCCGCCTCTTTGCGAAAAGCGTCCAAACGTCATTTTGCCGACGTTTGCCTTTCCGTTGCGGCACTGGGAGCAACCGCCGATTCGCTACTCGCCGACCTCAATTTTACCGGTTTCCTGTTTGAATCTTTGGTTACGCACGAGCTTCGGGTTTATGCCCAGGCAAATGACGCCGGCGTATATCATTATCGCGATTCGAGTGGCTTGGAGGTTGACGCTATCGTGCAAAAATATAATGGCGACTGGATTGCTTTTGAAATAAAACTCGGTACGGGACAGTTCGACGAGGCGGCGGCAAACCTCAAAAAACTGGTCGCTGTTTTGGATGAAAAAAAAGTGAAGCCTCCCAAATCGCTCAATATAATTACAGGCACAGGGATCAGTTATACTCGCGCCGACGGAATTAATGTGATTTCTCCGGCGTCATTGGGAATATGAGATTAATACATTACGAATATTTATACTTTAGCGGCATGAAAAATAAACAACTTATCGGCCGCTTTCATCCGGAAACGTGCTTATAATGACAGATAAAAAAACAATAATGATGAGGAACATTTGTATATTTATTTATTTTTCAGTTGTTTGCATTAATTTGCAATCACAGGTTTGGGTCTCGGACAAAGGCAATGGCGACTATCGGAACCCTGTCTTGTATGCCGATTATTCCGACCCGGACGTTATTCGTGTCGGGGACGACTTCTATATGACGGCTTCGAGTTTCAATTGCGCGCCGGGATTGCCCGTCCTTCATTCAAAGGATTTAATTAATTGGCAAATAGTCAATTATGCTTTGCCCGAATTACGCATGGAAGGCGTTGAACCTGCGGATTTTTTCGATTCTCCGCAGCACGGCAAAGGCGTTTGGGCGCCCTGTATCCGCTATCACAAGGGCGAATACCGGATCTATTGGGGCGACCCCGATTTCGGTATCTATACAGTTAAAACAGACTACATTACCGGCAAATGGGAAGCGCCCGTTCTGGTAAAGGCCGGGGAAGGATTGATCGATCCAAGCCCCTTGTTCGACGACGACGGGAAGGTGTATTTGGTACATGCATGGGCGGGCAGTCGCGCCAGACTGAACAGCATCCTGACCGTTTGTGAATTAAACGGAGACGGAACAAAAGTCATCGGGGAAGAGGTACTTGTATTTGATGGAAATGATGGCGTCAATTTTACCGTAGAAGGCGCCAAGTTCTACAAAAAAGACGGATATTATTACATCCTGGCCCCCGCCGGAGGCGTAAAAACCGGTTGGCAAATAGCATTGCGTTCTAAAAATGTATATGGCCCTTACGAAGTAAAAAAGGTGTTGGCGCAAGGAACGACAAGCATCAATGGCCCTCATCAGGGCGGGTTGGTAGATACGCAAACAGGTGAATGGTGGTTTATGCACTTTCAGGACAAAGGCGCTTACGGACGGATCATCCACCTTCAGCCTGTAACATGGAAAGACGGTTGGCCGGTTATGGGAATAAATGACGGGAATTATTGTGGCGAACCGGTATTGACTTGTAAAAAACCGGACGTCGGCAAAACTTATCCGGTAACAACTCCGCCGGAAAGCGATGAATTCAACGCCTCGACCTTGGGTTTGCAGTGGCAATGGCACGCCAATCCCGGTCAATACTGGGGATTTCCTTCCGCGAACGGATATTTGCGCCTGTATGGACAATATTATCCCTGTGAGTTTACCAATTTTTGGGATATCCCCAATTTATTGATGCAAAAATTAACGGCTCCGGAATTTACCGCAACGGTTAAATGCAATGCGGTTTTGCTCAATGACGGAGATAAAACCGGATTGATTGTAATGGGCCTGGACTATTCTTATATCTCGGTATCGAAACAGGGAACCGGTTTTCTATTGGAACAGACCGTATGTAAAGACGCCGAACGGAAGACTCCCGAACAAATCGCGGCTAAACAGGTTTTGAAAGCCCCCCGGTTAAAAGAAAAAGGGTTATATGGAACGGACGTGAACGACTTGGAAATTTATTTCGGAGTAACTGTAACAAAAGATGAGAAATGTTATTTTTCTTATAGCTGCGATGGTCGAAAATTTCAATCGTTCGGCGAATCGTTTACCGTTCGACAAGGAAAATGGATTGGCGCAAAAACAGGCTTCTTTATTATGAATAAAACAAAAGATACAAACCGTTCCCGGGTTGATCTGGATTGGTTTAACGTAAAAAAAACAAATATATGAAACCGATGAAAATACTACTGTTGGCATGTATTGGCAGTGTCATGCTTTCGAGTTCCTCCAAAAGCGTACAATTCGATGTGGACAAAGCGTTGGATTATTGTAACCATCAAGTGAAACGGACTTTATCCGCAATAGACGGTACCGCGATGACGCCTCGAAACATTCCGGTCAATTCGGAACAATGGAAGTTAGTTCCTGTTTCGATATACGACTGGACGGTGGGGTTTTGGCCCGGTATTCTATGGTATGATTACGAAAATACCCGGAATGAAGAGATCGGGAGAGCGGCGGTTCATTATACGGAATCGTTGCAGCCGCTCACTCTGCTTCCGGCTTATGACCATGATTTGGGATTCCAGCTTTTTTGCAGCTACGGAAATGCCTATCGTTTAACGGGTAATGAAAAGTACAAACAGATCATCCTGAATGCCGCCGACACGTTGGCAACTTTATTCAATCCTAAAACAGGAACCATCCTTTCGTGGCCGCGTGAAGTAAAATCCCGCAATTGGCCCCACAATACAATCATCGACAATATGATGAACATAGAAATGCTCTATTGGGCGGCAAAGAACGGAGGCAATAAAAAACTGTACGATATTGCAACCCGGCACGCGGAAACTACGATGAAAAACCATTTTCGGGAAGACGGGAGCAGCTATCACGTAGTTGTATATGACACGATTGACGGTCGTTTCATAAAAGGCGTCACTCATCAGGGATACGCAGACAATACGATGTGGGCGCGGGGACAAGCGTGGGCGATCTACGGCTACACGATGGTATATCGTGAAACAAAGGATAAAACATTTCTTCGCTTTGCCGAAAAAGTGACGGATACTTATCTGAAACGCTTACCGGAAGATCATGTACCCTATTGGGATTTTGACGCTCCGGATATTCCAAACGAACCGAAAGACGCTTCTGCCGCCGCTATTGTTGCATCCGCTTTGTTGGAGCTGTCGCAATTGGAAGACAATCCGCAAAAAGCGGCAGAATACAAAAATGCCGCAGTAAAAATGTTGCTAACGCTTTCGTCCGACAAATATCAAAGCAGAGATGCCAAACCGTCTTTCCTTCTGCATTCGGTCGGGCATAAACCGGCCGGTTCCGAAATTGACGTATCCATTATTTATGCCGATTACTATTATATTGAGGCGTTGATCAAGTATAAAAAACGGCAATAGTATCATAACAGGAGCAAATCCGGTTTTCGTCAGCGCGGTACGGTCAACCGGCGCTATAAATATAATTTAAGAAACAAGCTATAAATAGATGAATCGAACAATTAAAAAAGCAAACATCCTTGCCGGGCTGCTTTTCCTGATAGCAGAAGTCATGCAAGCCCAAACGCCCGAATGGGAAAACCCCGAAATTTTCGGAATTAACAAGGAGCCGGCGCGCGCAACCGCCTTGCCATACAGTAATGAATCGCAGGCTATTGCCGACGATTATGCTGCTTCTCCCTATTACCGGTCTTTAAATGGCGCATGGAAATTTGATTGGCGCAAAAAACCTGCCGATAAACCCGAAGGTTTTTATAAAGAGGGCTACGATGTGAGCCAATGGGGAACGATACAAGTTCCGGGAAATTGGGAATTGCAAGGCTACGGAACGCCCATTTATACGAATATCGCCTATCCGCATCCGAAAAATCCGCCGTACATAGACCACAACGACAATCCGGTGGGCTGTTACGTCCGCGATTTCAATATCCCCCAAAATTGGGACGGTCGCCGGGTGTATCTGCACTTCGAGAGTGGATTGGCCGCCATGTATATCCGGGTGAACGGACAAAAAGTCGGTTACAGTCAGGTGACGAAAAGTCCTGCAGAGTTTGATATTACGCCTTATATCCGTCAAGGAAAGAATCTGTTAACCATCGAAGGCTACCGCTGGAGCGACGGTTCTTATCTCGAAGACCAGGACTTC
This sequence comes from Prevotella sp., assembly GCA_031273295.1. GTDB lineage: Bacteria > Bacteroidota > Bacteroidia > Bacteroidales > Dysgonomonadaceae > Dysgonomonas. The sequence goes on along the minus strand of JAISSD010000251.1, from coordinate 16,417 downwards.
TGGCGTTTATCGGGATTTGACAGAAGCGTTTATCTGTACAGCGCCGCTCAAATCCGCATTTTTGATTTTTTTGCCAAAGGCGATTTGGACGCTTCGTATGAAAACGGACTTTTTTCGGCAGACGTAACATTGAAAAACTATTTTGACAAGACGCAATCGGTTAAAATGGAAATTAAGTTGTTGGACGCCGCAGGAAAAATTGTTTTTACAGAAACAAAAAAAACAAGCGTTCCGGCAAATAGCAATACAGGTAAATCTCTTCCGGAAATGAAATTGAATTTTTCAAAAAAAATAGCTTCTCCCAAACTGTGGAGTAACGAAACGCCATATTTATATACCTTGCTGTTGACCTTGGCGGACGACAGGGGAGATCTTGTCGAAACAACATCGGCAAAAATCGGTTTCAGGAAAGTGGAAATCAAAAATGCCCAATTGTTGGTGAACGGTAAACCTGTTTTAGTTCGCGGCGTGAATCTGCACGAACACAATCCCTATACCGGACATGTGCAAAATGAAGAAACGATGCGCAAAGACATTGCCCTGATGAAGCGGCATAATGTAAACGCCGTACGTACCAGCCATTACCCGCAAAGCGCATTATGGTATAAATTATGCGACGAATACGGGCTGTTTGTCTGCGACGAAGCCAACATCGAATCGCACGGGATGGAATACGGACCGGAAAATATGGCCAACTTTCCCGAATGGAGAGGAGCGCATTTCGACCGGGTGGAACGCATGATGGAGCGCGATAAAAATCACCCCTGCGTAATCGTCTGGAGTATGGGCAACGAGTGCAGTAACGGTAAGGTTTTCCCTGAAATCTACCGGTGGCTGAAACAGCGCGACCCTTCGCGGCCTGTCCAGTTTGAACAGGCAGGCGAACACGACAATACCGACATTGTTTGCCCGATGTATCCGGGTATCGAAAGTATGAAAAAATACGCCGCACGTACCGACGTTACCCGTCCCTACATCATGTGCGAATACGCCCACGCGATGGGTAACAGTACCGGCAATTTTCAGGAATATTTCGACGTCATCGCCACTTCGCCCCACATGCAGGGCGGGTTTATCTGGGACTGGGTTGACCAGGGAATAGAAGCGACAGACGACAGCGGACGCAAGTATTGGGCTTATGGCGGCGATATCGGCGGCTATCGATACACCCACGACCAGAATTTCTGCGCCAACGGACTGGTTACGCCTGATCGCCAGCCGCATCCGGGTTTATATGAAGTAAAAAAAGTGTATCAAGATATTTTGTTTCACAAAAAAGACCTGGAAAAGGGAATTGTCACGATTGAAAACAGGTTTCATTATACCGACCTGAAAGCGTATGATTTCAAATGGGAAGTACTGAAAAACGGCAAAGCGTATGTTTCAGGTAATTTGGCCGTTTCGCAAGCGCCTTTGACAAAGAAGGATATTGTCATTCCATTGCCGGCAATCGCAAAAGGATCCGGCAGTGAATATTTTTTGAACCTCTATGCCTACACAAAACAGGCAACGGAAATGATTCCTGCCGGACACGAGATTGCCCGCGAACAGTTCGCCTTTCCTGTAAATGATTATTTTACAGAAAACCATGCAGATGCAAAACCGGCTTCTGCGTCTGTTGAAATTGTGAAAGAAGACAACAATCAAATTGTTTTGAAAGCTGGCGAAATAGTGGTTGCTTTCAACAAACAGAACGGCAATCTGGATAATTATTCGTATGGCACAACGCGTTTGTTGACTTCGGAGATCCAACCCGATTTTTGGCGTGCGCCGACGGATAACGATTTTGGCAACCGCTTACCGGAATTGGCAAATGTTTGGAAACTGGCAGGCGTCAATAAAACCCTGAATAATTTTACGGTTGATAAAGCAGAGCAAAAGGTCGTTCTTACTGCTGATTATACATTGAACGATGTGTCGAGCCCCTATACTCTGAAATACGCATTTTCGGACAAGGGTACGCTGGAAGTTCATGTTTCGTGGAAAGCGGGCAAAAAAGACTTGCCGGAACTGCCGCGTTTCGGTACGCAACTTCGCCTTTCTTCCGAATTTGAAACGTTTACCTATTACGGTCGTGGTCCGTGGGAAAACTATTCCGACCGGAATACGGCAAGTTTCATTGGAATTTACAGCGGCGCCGTTGCCGGGCAATCCTTCGATTACATGCGTCCGCAAGAAAACGGAAACAAAACGGATGTCCGCTGGCTAACGCTTACCAACGGCAAAGGTTTGGGAATTAAGATTTCAGGCAGTCAACCCTTGAGTGTGAAAGCCGCCCGTAATCCGGCAAATGACCTGGATTTCGGTGTTCCGAAAAAAAATACGCATCCATCCGATATAACTCCACGAAAGGAAATTTATCTGAACGTGGATTTGCTTCAGCGAGGTTTGGGCGGAGATGACAGTTGGGGGCGATTGCCTCGTCAATCTTGTCGCTTGTTGGACAATTCGTATGAATACAGTTATGGAATAAGCGTATTCACTTCAAAAGAATAAATAATGAACCATTATTCGTTCCTTGAAATACAGCTTTTAATTATTCGTTCCTGAAAAAGAAACAGGGGACGATTGCCATCCCCTGTAACTGAAAAATGAATCGAATAGCGCCTAAGGCGCTGCATTTTCTCCGTCTCTAACGCAACGTACACTGAGACCGAACGCCCGTTCGAAACCGTAGGCCGGGTGCACGTTGCTTCTGTTGAAGCCCAGGCTGTACGCGTTCGACGCACCGCTGGCTGACGACGACGACCAGTAGACGCCGTGGTTGTCAACGACCTTCTGGTTGCCAAGGTCGAAGTAGCGGTACCCGGAAGCGGGAAAGTCCGGCTTGGCGGTAGCGCCGAAGACCCAGTTGAACAAAGTATAATACGCTTTCCCGTTCAATACGTCTGTACCGTTTTCAGGATTGGTACTGGCAGTGAAAGAACCGCCGTTATTGATACCGCTGGAATTCCAGAAAGTCCTGTAAGGAACAGGGGCGGGGTTGGACTCGTTGTCATTACTGGTATCGTCATTGCTGTTAGTGATGGGGCCGCTGTTACCGTAATTGTAACCGAAATCGTTGGAAGTTGGCATACGCCAGGTATCTTCATTGAAACTATTACCGTTAGTAGACTTCTTGTCGACCAGGTATTTGCATATGTCGCCCTTGTAAGAACTGTAGGCCAGAGTGGTACCGGTAGCTGTTGTCAAAGCATTGTCGTCCCGATCTGTCCTTCCGGTGGCGTTATCCGCAGGGACGGGAGTAACGTCGGCGCTAGTGGCGCAAGGAATAGCAGCCCACAAGGCAGTCAACGCATCGCTATCATCGGTTCCGACATTAGTCCAAACCGTCGACGTAAGAGGAAGAGAGGCTTTAAAGAGACCAATGACATCATCGGAAGGACTGGTGTGAGCCGCAAGAGCCTCAACCTTTACCTTGTAATACTGCCCGTCTGAATCAGGGATAAACAGGTAATCATCCTTGCTGAAATCGCTATCGTTTGCACCCGTGGAAACGCCAACCAGACTGCCCCACTTGAAGTAAACGCCCTGGTATTTGTATGCGGTCTCCTCCGAGAAAGTCAATGCACCTACTTCATCGTTTGCATCGCCATCCAAAGTATTGTCATAATAGATGTTAGACTGGGACCAGATTACAGGATCAAGAGGATAAGAAACAGGCGGCTGAGGAGGATAAACCTGTATGTCATCAGGATAAGGGTCAACGTAAAGCTCCTCAAAGCTGATTTTGGCCCCGATGTTGATGTCCGGATCTGTGCCACCACCGGTACCCGAACCGGCCCCGAACGTCAAATTCAATACGTACTGGCGACCAATCTCAAAGGTGACGCTTGCTTTGGAAGTGCTGCTGACCAGGTCGGAGAACTGTTTGAAAGCAGGAGCGGGAGCGGGAATGCCATTGATTGTATAATCAATCTCCAATCCGAACTCGTCACCGAGGCTAGCATCTGTAACATTGTCACCTGCTGTTTTCTGGGGCAGAACGAAAATCCCCTGGTCATCTCCGGTGACATTCGCGGCAACTTCGCCGACATGAACCCCCGAAGCAGGCAGACTGTATTTGTAACTGGCAAGGGTAGACTCCGTATAATTCGTCCACAAGACTTTGCTACCGGCGACATTGTTGGTATGACCCCAACCTTCCGCGACAGGTATTTCAAGTGAAGACAGGGACAGCTTGCCTTTGGAATACAGGTTCTTCAACTCAAGTTTGGTAATAACGACAGATACTTCCCTGTCAAGATTTGAAGAGGCTGCGACCAGAATACGGGACAGGGCATGGTGGAACTTCAGCTGAACCGTACCCGGGTAAGCGCTATTCCCGCTGTTGTATGCCACTGTCTGGCGAGCGACTAGCAAGTCCTCCTGGGATGTGGAAGCGCCATCCAAAGCAGGAGCAGGAACTTCATAAGTGATTTTCTGGAACTCGTCACTCGCTGTTGCGGCATCCTTGAGACTTTTTTCAACGTACTTGCTACCCGAAGGAGAATAGGCAAAGAAATTAACCTCAGCCTCGTTTGTAGTGGGAAAGTAAGCCTGCGGAGAATAAGTCCAGCTGTTACCGCCGCCCTCGCCACGATAAACAGTAACACCCTCCATTAGGAATTTACCTTGATCATCATATGTACCGTAATGTGCATTGACCGCAAAACTCCGGATGTAATCTGCACCGGTAGTAGTAGCCTTCAAGGAAGACATACCGCCCTGGGCGCGGAAATCAATAGCGCGAGAACCGGCAGGAACGTCGGATACATCATCCTGTGAACAACCGGACAGTAGCAACAGTCCGGACAAGAACAACCCCGGCAAAAACCGGAAAACAAAATTTCGTCTTTTTTGAATCATAACTCTCTTTCTTATAATTGGCAATCAAATAATTAACTGTTAATTGAACGGCAATACGACAGGTCGGAAAAATTTAATATATTCCTTAATTGGAACAAAGATATTTAATCCGGCTGACGGGTCTGTTACGTATTTCCACCTTTTTATATTCAATTATCGGAATTCGATACGGAAATCGAACAAAGAGGCCGTTTTCCATATCGCCGCTTGCAATCTGTCTATACGGAGCGCCAAGCCGAAAGAACAGCGAAAAAACACCTTGTCCGAAGAAACGGGTAAACGTTTTTCGAAGTATTGCTCCGGCTACCGCTATTGCTTTATTCATGGAGTATGTGATATGTTTTTTGCGCATTAATTGTTATTGTTTAGACGCTCTATAATAGTATTATATGTCCAACAAATGTATTCAATCCGGCTGACTGACATGTTACAGATTTCCGCCTTTTTATGTTCAATTATCGGAATTCGATACGGAAATCGAACAAAGAGAAAACATTGAATTAAACGGGCGGACATTGCTTTAACCTCATTTTTACCTAATTTTCTTGACAAAACAACCTCGTAGCAAATGAGTTACCAACTAACACCAAACCAAAACCTCATTACATTACATATATCGCTTCCCGCTGCCAACGGCAAAATCGACTATTCCTTTATGGATACTTTTATTTCAGCCATTCAGAAGTTGGTCATAGCCGATGTTGTTCGCTATACCGACCGGAAGATAGCAGCCACGCGCCGGATGGCAAAGAAATAAATCTGATCAGATTGTCCGGCTAGTGGTAGTTGGCGATAAATGCATCAACGTGAAAGTAAACCGGCAGGAATTGCTTGAACTTGTTATCAGTTGGATAAGTAAAGGCTGTATAGAGCGATACTTGGCAGACCACCGGCAAGAACCAAATGCAAATGAATTGTGGATATACTTTAATAGCGTTATCACTTGGGTAAAAACTATTTTCCCTACTTACCGGAAAGAAATAAAGGGCCTGGCATGGGGTAGTTTTATAATGAATACGGCAAACGACACTTAAAGAAATAATGAAAGCCAAAGAAACAATGAAAACATACTTTGAACAAAAAAAACAAGAATATGGGAAAAATGAAGCTTTATACCCTTGAAGAAATAGAGGATAAGCATATAGGTAAAAAAGGTACTCCTGAACGTGATAAATATGAGGAAGATATAGAAATGTTCCTCATCGGTGAAGCTATCAAGCAGGCAAGACAGGCAAAGAACCTTACCCAAGAGGAGTTAGGCAAGTTGGTAGGTGTGCAGAAAGCACAAATATCAAGGATTGAGAACGGCAAGAACCTTACATTTTCCACTGTGATAAAACTATTTAAAGCTATGGAACTAAGCGCCAAACTTGAAACAGACTACTTGGGAAAGATTGCTTTGTGCTGATGATGAACAGAAATGCACAAATGGATTATTTACATAATCTAAAAAAATATACGACTTGGACAGGCTGTTGAAAATAGAGTTAATGGAATCGTTGAGGCGGGGTTATCCGGACATGGACAACATATGCTGTTGAGGGGAAAGGTAAGCATACCCGTTGAAAACCGGTTATTGCCGCCCTTAACACGATCACCTGAAAGAATACGGGAAACGATAAAGAAAGACAACGGTATATACATTCCGTTTTAATGTGAAATAATTACACCTGTTGTAACAGCAAAAATGCTTTTAAGTGTATTTTCTCCACAAGGAAAGTAACACAATATGCTGCGGGTACAATAAAAAATTATCCTTCACTTTTTCCTGTGTCGCATCTGAAATAGACAGGTATCGGTTTTTTCAACAAAAACAATGCCCCGAAAAGCAGTAAGGCTCCTGTAAATGAAAATTTAAATTTTCCTCGCTTCGTTCTTCCAGTTCTTTTACATGCTGCCATAGTTCCGCTATCTCTTTCGATGTTTCTGCATATTGGGATAAATAGTTACGGACGGCTACAAAGGCACGCATGATATTAATATTCACCTCTATTGCTACATCACTATTCAACAACCCTGATAACATCGCTACTCCTTGCCCGGTAAAAGCATATGGCATGTAGCGACGTCCGCCACGCTTTGAGGTTTCAATTCCAATTGGCTCCAAGCTACAATTTATAAAAGACGGACAATGCATAGATGTTGAGGTCTGCGCTGATAAAAAGGTATCTTCAACAATCAGGAACGTTCTTTAACATCGATTACACAAGAACTTTCAGGATTGGATTACAATGTTCAGCCAACACCCTGTTGGACTTATAACGGAAAAACCCAAGTGACATATACAATAAAACTATGCCACAGAAGAAGAATAAATATCAAATAAAACTATATAAACATTGCAAAATAGAAAGTACAATAACACTGTACCTTGTTTTCACAGAGACAAAGTTGTAAAAAGTTAACACAAACTGCCTGCAAACCCATTATCAGGTGGAGAGAAACTTCTTCTTACTCTATTCGTTCTTTCATCGGGATCTCTTCGGCAGTCAAAAATATCAACAATATAAACTGTATCACCTTCAACCCGATAAATAATCTTGTAGTTATTACGTCCTCTTATTAAATATCGGTATTCGCCTATAACCTTTGCCAAATTACTCTTGATAGCCCCCGATAGTGGAAACTGTTCCAGTTGTGATACATCAAGAATATCATGAATTAGATTCAACGCAATGGATACCCTTGTATATCCAGCAAATATTGATAAACGAGCGCCAACTCATTTCTTGCCAAAGTAGTCCAGCCAACCTTTGATTTCACAGACCTAAATGTTTTCTTACTTCATCGGCAGTATGGATTCGTCCCGACATAATATCTCTTTCTGATTTTTGTATGCGGGCTTCCAGTTCCTCAACTGTAAAGCGTTTTACTTTTGGCGAAAAACTTTTTAAAACTTTTTCTATTTTTTCAATAACAGAAACATCATCCACCATTGATATTCCTTCTGCAATAAGCCGTTTTCTTGCTTCCAAGCTAATTGTATTCATAATCATTCAAATTATTCATTACAAATATATGATAAACTAACACACCATGTATATTAATTAACTAAAAAACATGTCTGACTTATAGAGAAAACACACTCAATTCCAATAGATTATATTGATAAATGCTTTAAACAATATTGAATATAAGCTTTTCCGTGATTAATACTGCAACTATGATATTGATATCTGTCTCTGAAAAGGTTTATTATTTGTTTTATGTACAAATATACATAGTGATGACAGCTACATCACCATAACCAACGTCTAAAGATGAAATTATTCTGTTTAATAATCTCATCTTTGAAATATTTATAAAAAATAAATTATATATTTGTTTCGAGATAAATACCAAACGGTATTATTTTAAATGCAAGAAAGCGCCTCGAATAATAACAGTTTTGAGGCGCTTTTCTATTGCATTGAAATATCTCGCCAAAAAGTCGCCAAAAGTACAAAAGAATAAAACGCTAACCATTTGATAAACAAATGATTAGCGTTTTATTTTGTACTCGGAGCGGGACTTGAACCCGCACAACCCAATGGTCACAAGATTTTAAGTCTTGCGTGTCTACCATTCCACCATCCGAGCGGCCTAAAAGCGAAAAACAGAAGTATGGCCTTTATCCATGTATGTTTGAAAACAAATATCTTTCAAATAACAAGCGCCGGTTCAGTACTTATTACTTGTCTTTGACTGTCTGACAGACATCCTCCGACCAACCTGCTTTTCTTTTCGGATTCAAAAATAGTCATCATTTTTAATATATGCAAATGTTTTATAATCTAATCTGTAAAGTTCATTTATTGCTATCATCCTTCTGTTCTTTCCTGTACGCCATCGACATGGCGACAGTAGCATACAAAGTCAGCAGGGCGGCAACAAGCATGGTAACCACCCATCCGCTTATGTTTTTGAATAAAAGGAACGAAGATACAGCCATGAGAAGTACGGCGAATACCTGAATATTAAAAAGACGCTTTCCACGCAAGCCCTTGCCCGGATACGGGGTGGTGAAAGTAGTCGCGGCAAAGCCTGCCACGCCTGCTATCATAACATATTTGGCAACGGTAGCGTCAAAGTAATATATGATTGCGGCAAGAAGGATGAGAAGCGTCGATATCCGGAAAAACGTATTCTTTAACTTTGGATTTGTTTTCATCTGTTCATTTATTCTACAAGAAAAATATCTTCACCGGGTTTCTTCATCAGGTAATTTTCCCGGGCAAACTTCTCGATACAGTCTTTATTCGATTGAAGTTCCTGCAATTTTTGTTTGTCTTCGACCGTTTTATTGCGATAACGCTCTATCTGGCTGTTAAGGTCCATTATCGTGGCGTCATAACCAAACCGGGAAAAGATACTGCTTTCGCTAATAAAAAAACCAAATACGACAATAGCCAGAATGACAAGCAATTGAGCCTTTGTGTATCTGCTAATGAGATAATTGAATACTGATTTCAGAATAGCCATAAAGTGAAAAGAGATTAAACCGATACTGTTTGATTAAACTCGCATTGCAAACTTAGATAAAAAAATGCGATCTATAAGCGTGCAGAATAAAAAAATATGCACGCCAGCAAGACCTCGAAAAAAAACCGATACGAAGCCGGAAGATTGAAAGAATGTATATCTTTCGAGAAAAAACTCAAGGCGCCGGACTTTTACGCCTGCGACAATTTGCCCCCTCATTTAAATTCTTATCTTGTCAAAGCCTTCTCCGTAAACGCCGCGTACCGTGCTTTGGGATATAAACGCTTTCTCGTCTATACTTTTTATCAGACGGAACATTTCAACGGCCTCCGTTCGTTTGGCCAAAACAATAATTACCTTGGACGGCTTCCTTGAATACCAGCCCATACCGTCCAGTATCGTACATCCCCGATGCAATTCATTGTTTATGGCAGTAGCTATCGTTTCATATTTTTCGGAAAAAACGAGTACTTGTACCGATTGGCGGAATCCATTGATAACCATGTCGATACAATAGGTCATCACTCCCATCACGATCAGGGCGTAGACTATCTTCTGATAATTGTAGAAAAGGAAATAAGAAGAGCAAATGATAACGAAATCGCAAAGAAGCATTCCCCTTCCGAAAGCTATGTTCTTGTATTTATTTATCAATGCCACTACAATATCCGTCCCTCCCGTACTTCCGTTAGCGCTGAAAACAAGCCCGATTCCCGTTCCGCACATCATCGCGCCGATAACGCCGGACAGAAGCGGTTCGTTTTTTACGATCGGTTCGGTTATATAAGCCTGACAGAGCGTGAGCAGGAATGTAAGGACAATTACGCCAAAAATGGTTTTGATCATGAACTTGAATCCCAACAACTTCAGAGCGACCAACAGCAAGACGCAGTTGGTCAGAAAATATATATATTGCAACGGTATCCCCGAAGCATACTCCACCAGAAGGGCTATGCCGGTCAATCCCCCTGTAACAATTCCAACCGGTTTGATAAAGCCAATAAGACCGACGGCATAAAGAGCAAGACCGAAAAATATGGATACATAATCTTTCCAGTAAAACTCTTTCAAATATCTTTTGGGCACGACTTCTATTTTCTTGAAAGCGTTCATTTTTTATAAAACAACATTGATCATTTTTTTGGGAACAAAGATAATCTTTTTTGGAGTTTTGCCCTCAAGCCATTTTTGGGCAAGTTCATGCTTCAATACGGTTTCCTCCACATGGATTTGAGTCGCATCGGCAGGAAATTCCATATCGAAACGCACTTTACCGTTAAACGCGACTCCGTATCTGAATGAATCTTCCGCGAGATATTCCTCTCTGAATGCAGGCCATTCGGCGTCGCATACAGACGTCGTATTACCCAGCGCATGCCAGAGTTCTTCGGCTACAAAGGGCGCAAACGGCGCGAGAACTATCAGTAATTCCTGCAAGATGGCTTTCTTGCGGCATTTTGCGGCAGTCAGCTCGTTCACGCAAATCATAAATGCGGAAACAGAGGTATTGAAAGAAAATGTTTCCATGTCGCCCGATACTTTCCTTATCAGCTTGTGCAACGATTTCAATTCTTCCCTTGCGGGTTGTTCGTCCGTTACGGCAAGCGCATCCCCTTTATAGAACAGGTTCCACATTTTGCGAAGGAAGCGGTTGACGCCGTCGATTCCGTTCATATCCCAGGGTTTGGACTGCTCCAGCGGTCCCAGAAACATCTCGTACATACGCAATGTATCCGCCCCGTATTTTTCGACGACGTCATCAGGGTTTACTACATTGTGGTATCTCTTGCCCATTTTCTCGACAGTCCATCCGCAGATGTATTTTCCATCTTCAAGGACGAATTCCGCATCCGCATATTCGGGCCTCCATGCCCTGAATGCTTCCGGATTGAGTATGTCGTTGCTTACGATGTTCACATCCACATGGAGTTCGGTTGTTTCATACCTGTCTTTCAGGTTAGCGGATACAAATTTATTTGTGCCGTTGATGCGGTATACAAGGTTGCTCCGCCCCTGTATCATCCCTTGATTTATCAGTTTCCGAAACGGTTCCTCCTCGCATGACACGCCTGTATCATATAAAAATTTATTCCAGAAACGGCTGTATATCAAATGTCCCGTAGCGTGCTCGGTTCCCCCGATATACAGATCCACATTGCGCCAGTATTCGTTTTTTTCTTTCGAAACCAGTTCCTTCTCATTGTATGGATCCATATAATGGAGATAATAAGCCGACGAGCCGGCGAATCCGGGCATCGTACTCAGTTCCAGGGGAAATATGGTTTTATTGTCTATCGCCGATGTTTCCGCCACGACATTGTTTACCGTATCCCAAGCCCATTTGGTAGCGCGCCCCAATGGCGGCTCGCCTGTTTCCGTCGGCAGAAACTTGTCCACTTCCGGTAGCTCCAAAGGTAATTTATCGATTGGAAGCATATACGGCAAGCCATTCCTGTAATAAACAGGGAACGGTTCTCCCCAATAACGCTGACGCGAAAAAATAGCGTCGCGCAGGCGGTAATTCACCCTTATGCGTCCAAGTCCGTTTTCGTTGATATATCGACGGGCCTTTTCGATGGCGTCCTTCACCGTCAGTCCATCCAGAAAACCGGAATTCATCATGATACCTTCTTTGGCGTCGAAACTTTCTTCCGACACATCACAGCCTTCGATCAACGAAATAACGGGCAGATTGAAATGCCTGGCAAAAGCATGGTCGCGGCTGTCGTGCCCGGGTACGGCCATTATTGCCCCTGTTCCGTATCCGGCAAGTACATAATCCGATATCCAGACAGGAATTTCTTTTCCGTTCAACGGATTTACGGCATACGAACCGGTAAAAACGCCCGATATTTTTTTGTCGGCTATCCTGTCCCTTTCCGTGCGGCGTTTGGTCGCTTCCAGGTAGGCGTCAACCGCCGCTTTCTGTTCCGGCCTTGTAACCCGGGAGACGTATTCGCTTTCCGGAGCAAGTACCATAAATGTGACCCCGAAGATTGTATCGGGACGGGTGGTGAAAACAACCACCGATTCTCCTCTTTTTTGTGGAGTCAGGGGGAAGTGTATTTCCGCCCCTTCGCTCCGTCCGATCCAGTTGCGTTGTGTTTCCTTGATGGATTCACTCCAGTCAATCCTGTCCAAACCGTCAAGCAAGCGTTGAGCATAAGCCGACACACGCAAGCTCCATTGACGCATCAAGCGCTGTTCTACCGGATATCCGCCACGCTCCGACAATCCGTTGATAACCTCGTCGTTTGCCAATACTGTTCCTAAAGCCTGACACCAGCATACTTTAGTCTCGCTGCGGTAAGCTATACGGTAATTGAGTAATATTTCCTGTTTCTTTTCTTCCGGATAAGTTTTCCACTCATCCGCCGTAAATTGCAATTCCTCGCCGCAAGCTATATTCAGGCCCTTTGTGCCGGTCTGCTCAAATGCGTCTGTCAGTTCCTCAATCGGACGGGACCGGTTTGCATCATAACAGTAATAACTGTTAAACATCCGGATAAATACCCACTGCGTCCATTTGTAATATCCGGGGTCGCAAGTCCGTATCTCTCTGTCCCAGTCAAAAGAGAAACCTATCTTGTCAAGCTGCTCGCGATAGCGGTTTATATTTTGTGTCGTGGTCAGCGCCGGATGCCGGCCTGTCTGGATAGCATATTGCTCGGCAGGAAGCCCGTAAGCGTCATAACCCATCGGATGAAGCACATTGAAACCTTTCAGGCGTTTGTAACGTGAAAAAATATCGGAGGCTATATATCCGAGCGGATGGCCTACATGCAATCCCGCCCCGGAAGGATAAGGGAACATATCAAGCGCGTAATATTTCGGCTTGCTACTATCTTCTGTTACCTTGTAAGTTTTGTGGTCTATCCAATACTGGCGCCAACGTTTTTCAATCTCTTTAAAATTGTATTCCATAACCGGGTTATTGCGATTTTTTATTGGCGTAAAGATAACTATTTCTTTGCATAATACGAATCAACGGATATGCATTCTTGCATATTATTTCCTGTTTTATCATATCGGATCACAAGCAAGTTTCATGAAACGGGCATGCAAAACCAGCGTCAGAGAGCATGAAAAGCATGAAACAACGTTCGACGGAGTCAATGTTGCAAGTTCCATGTCTCCTTGAAAAACAAATTGATCGCATGTTTTGCATTTTTTTTCAAACTCTCTTTTTCCGGAAAAATTTTTATTTGTTGCAGGTAAATGTTGGTTGATGAAACAGTTAAATAAACTTAATAATTGAAAAGTATTTCAGTCTTTTGTCATGCATTAATGTTTTTTTTTAACTTTGTATAGTTTCATAAACTAAAACACAATCTAACAACACAATCTTATGAAAAAACTATTCTTGCCATTCATGCTGCTGGTCATGCTAACAGCAACTACTTCTTGTAAAAATGAAGAAATACAGAAAAAAAACGTCCAAAATGAATATGAGGAGGTGGGCATTCTTCACAATCAATTCCTTGATTCGGTTTTGCTGGATTTATGGATGACAAAAATTGGATTGTTCGAAACAGGGGACAAAACAGGTATTAAAGCCACAAATTCGCTGCAAATAACGAAAGAACAGGCAATAGGCATATCCTTTAAAACCGTGACAAGATGTTTAAAAACAATAGCGCCGAAAGCTACAGATGAACAGATAGCATTGCTTCTGCCCGCAGATCTTCAATCTTCGCAAAAAAGCTCTTGTACGGATTCTTTTACTGCTGTACAAAATCGGTATTATTCAAAACTGGCGAATATTTTGAATAAAAAAAATATAACTGTTGACGATGCAATAGCCGGAATTTATAATTTGGAAGAGGATATATCGATGAATGTTGCGGAAGAAGAAAAACAGCCTTTGTTGAGCATGACGGCCGTTGCCCGGCATTCCGCAAAATATTGGAATGAAAAATTTGCGGAATGGAATATGGCATTGCACGGTAAAGTTATAGATGAAGTTGTTCCTAAAGAAAGTTCACATTTGAAATCAGAGGATCCTAATATATTAAAGCAGCTAAGCGATCTTCCTCCGGGATATTATCCTCACCCTTCCGATAAAACTCAATTTTTTTATGTTACAGACTATGGTACTGTCATAAGGATGACTTGTCCCGACGGGCTGCATTTCGATCCTGAAACATGCAAGTGTGATTGGCCTAAAAAATCCTGGTTCCGGAAAGAGTTGGCGACAAGTGACGCCAAAGTTGTTAGTAGTACTGTTATTGGTGCGACTGCCGGCGCTGTTGTTGGAGTTATTGCCAGCGCCGATGGCATAGGAGCTATTCCGGGCGCTGTTGGTGGCGCTGTTACCAATTCGGTTGCAAATGCGATATTACAATTATTTAAATAACGTTCTCCCTGCAAACTGACGAGGTAATTAAAAAAATAATTTATCGTATAAACGGTAAAATAAAAAAGTTCTTGTGAAACGGGTACGCAAAAGTAGCGCCAAAGAGCATGAAACAAGGTTCGGCGGAGCCAATATGTTGCAAGTTTCATATATCAATTGAAAACAAAATTATTATCACATGAAAAAACTTTCCAAACCACAAACATACATAGTATTTATAGCATGTTCCATCGGTGGAGTGGCGGCGTCTTTATTAACTAACTTTGGGATACGCCCGCATGATCATGCATCAAAATTTGTTGCAACAGTATTGCTTACAGCTGCAATAGGCGGTTTTTTAGGTCTCGTTTTTACAGCTCTCTATAAATTGTTTTCAAGAAGAAAAGAGGGTGAATAGAGGCTGTCCGAAAGGTGGTTTTCCTGTCGTTGCAGGCTTGATTCTCAATTCCCTGAAAAAATCGCACATTGATATCCGTGTCGATATTTCGGTTTCGAAAATTCCATAATGTCGGGAAACGGGGAAAGACAACAGGAAAGAGGCTGTCCAAAAGTAAGACAGCCTCTTTTGCTATTGTATGTTTCGCTAAAATGATCCCGTAATTGTTGACAAAGACTCAATCTCCCAATGGCTGCTACTGGAAAATGGCGACTGTCCCCGATTGTCCTGTGCTACCGACTATTGCTTTATTCATAGAGTATGTGATATGTTTTTTACGCTTTAATTGTTATAGTTTGGATGCTCTGCGATTATGTAAACCCTACCCAACAAATGAATAGTCCGCAGGACTTACATATCTGTAGGAAACATTGAATAAAACGGATGGATATTTTAACCTCATTTCCGCCTAATTTTCTTGACAAAACAACCTCGGTAGCAATGAGTTGCCCCAGATGCCCCCAACCTCATTACCTAATTGTTTTTCAACTCTTCTGTTGTCAATTATTTGCTGATAAAATTTAACCTGCCTTTCGTATTCTTGCAAGTGTATTTCTTTTGTAGCATGGCGTTCTTTCTGATTTTCAATATATTCTACTTTTGTATGCTTTATTTTTAATGAGGCAATGAGGTTGGGTGGCTATATGATATTCCATTGCTACGAGGTTGTTTTGTTTATTGGAATTAGGTAAAAATGAGGTTTTTACCATATGCCTGCCATGCACAAAACCATGCTGTGCACGATATAGCAAAGGGCGCAAAGAATCAGCAAAGGAAATTCAACCGCCCGTCGGGGTTGAGGGGAGAGGAAGTTGTTTTGTTGAAAAAATTAGGTGGAAACGAGGTTTTTACCATATTCCTGCCATGCACAAAACCATGCCGTGCACGGTATAACATAAATTCAATGGGATTTCCGGTAGCAAAATTACAGCATAAAATATATGTTTAATTTAGATACAAATAATATCAAGTTGTAATTATGGTTTTAAAAATATCGGATTATCAGAGTGTTATGTATTTGAGATGAAAGAATTATCTGTATTTTGTGAAAATATGTTTGTATAGACTGTTTCTTGTCCGGTCAATGTGTGAATTTCAAACCCGGACAGTTGCAAAAATTTAATAAAAATCCTTTTAATCTGTAACTTTATTTCCTTACGTAATATGTATATTGAGTTTTTGCAATAATTTTTTCTATTCCTGCACAATTGGCTCTACAATCCATTCTTCATTGATTTTAACTTTTCTTACCCCTGCGAGATATTCTATAAGACATCAACGCTTTTATAACTACGGGGAACTTTCTTTGTTTTGGC
>JAISSD010000137.1 GCA_031273295.1 Prevotella sp. | reverse complement strand
CCCGGTGAAGAACTCCCTGCAAAATCGTAGTCGCCATACTTCTTGAAGTCCGGCTCGCTCTGCGTGGCTATCCACAATTCAAACTCCTTGAACAAACCGTTGGAGCCGCTCGTTCTGGGGTAGTAAACAAGATAATCCATTGCGGTCACGTTTTCAAAGTTATAGGTCAGCGTAATCGGAAAACGGTCCACGTCGCCCCATTGTGAATGGTAGTTGGTGCTCATGTTGCCGTCGAACGACTTGCTTATGTCCGAATCCCCCTGATGCGACGAATCCGTCCCGTTCTTTACGCTTATCTTTATATCGTCTTTCACCGCGGCGGTATTCAGTTTCCTGCCACTCTGGAATACCGTGACGGTCTTCTTTATTTCGTCGCCCTGCACGGTGACGCTTGTAGACCGTGTTTCGGAATCCGGATTGGCGGTTACGGAAACGGTCAATACGCCGGCGCTGTACGAGGCCGTGCACCAGCTGTCGCCATACATGACGCCGCACGTAACGTCTTTTGTATTCGTGATCACATTTACGGACAAAACGGAAGAGATGTACGAAAAATCCAGCCGTGTCGCCGAAATTTCCAGAGACGGCTTGTCGGCCGGTTCCAGCTCGATCTCGTCTTTGCCGCAAGAGCCAAAGAGCAGCAGCATGATGTAAAGGCAGGCTATTTTAGTAGAATGTTTCATAATACATTGTTTTGAACTGTTATTTTACTGTTTACCGTCACATTTTTCAGGAAATAACATTCGATCGCGGTCAAAACCTTCCCGCAAACCTTTTCCCGACCAGGGCGCTTTTAAACTTCGCTTTTTATAATTATTTATATATCAGTAATATACAAATAATTTGCGAGCATTTTGGGGCGTCCCGAATATAATTTTAATTATTTTAAAGATGTCAAAAAAAGGAAAAGAGCATATTGCCGTTTTTCAGGGCGTCCCGATATCGAAGTTAAAAGCCGAAAGACCCTTTTAGTCTTCCGGTTGCAGTCGAAAGATTAAAAAAGAGGATGTATCAGTAGTCGAAGACGCCCGATACATCCTCTTTGATATTGCCGGTTATTCTTCTGCTCCGTAGACTGTTATTTCACCCAGCTGCGCAAAGTTGCTTGTTCCTTTTACGCTGGCGTCAAAATAAAGCTTTATATACCTCGCTTTCGGATTCTTCGACAGGCGGACACTCGTAGGATTGCTCGTTGAGCGGTCAAAGCTCGACGAACCTTGATCTTCCCATGCCCACACTTTCGAATTATCCGGATCTGTAGCTCCAGCCTCTGTACAAGTGAGTATCTGCTGTCCTGTCTGAAACTCATTGTATTGGGATTCAGAGGTGCGGTTAGGTCTTCTTACCAGTTCGACACGGCTGATTGTAACTTCCCTGTCCATATCGACCACAATCCAGTGCGGATAAACGGTTGACGGATTTGACCAGCTTGCGTGCCAGAAAGTAGAAGTCACATTATCATCAATAATAGCAATAGCCTTGTTTGCCGTTCCTTCGTTTATGGCTTGCGAACTGTATCCGATTGTCTCTGCCGCGCTGTTCGGATTATAGCCCGGTATTGACCATCGGCTTTTGTCAATCTTGATTTCGACAAGCGGAACCGCAGTATAGGTCACAACTTCGCTCTCATTGAAAAATCCGTCGCGTACGCTTAAGTCAAAATTTTTGGACACGTTGCCGGGAAGACCGGTGATATTTACCGTGCCGGATTTAGAGGCGTCTATCGATTCCTTTTTTATCCGGTTTTCATTGGCCGGGTCGGCATAAGCCACTATAATATAGGCTTCCTTGCCTGAATTGTTTGTCCATCCTATAGCAACCCCGCCAAAATCATCCTTCACGGAAATTGTTTTCGGAATCTGTTTCAGAATCGATTCTCCCGCCTGTCCGGTAACCGTCACAGGACCGGATGCATCGCCATATTCGTTGCAGGCGGTAAGAGTGAACTCATATTCGTTACTGTCTGCAAATCCGCCGATAGTATCGGCAACCAGCCCGGTCGCAGCATCCGCTTCCTTATACTTCGACGTCTTCCGGTTGTGCGTCACACCCTTTGCATCTTTATAAGAAACATTCACGTAAAAGAAGTTTTCATCATCGGGGTTCTGCCATTTCACAATTATCTCTCCCGGGCCCGACGCCGCAGCAACTTTGTCTACCGGAGCCGGAGCTGGCGCCGAGCCGCTCCTTTTGATACCTTCGTCTTCACTGCATGCCGCAAACAACAGGCAGGAAACGGTCAAATAAAATATGTATCCTGGTTTTTTCATACTGTTTCTCATTTTTACTGTATTCATCATTAACACTCACTTCTTAATAACCGGGGTTTTGCACCAGTTTCGTATTTTTCTGCAAGTCGCCGATAGGCAACGGCATCAAATACTGCGGAACCTCGAATCTGCGCTGGAAATTCACCTCTACCACCTGGAAGAAAGCGTCGTTTGAAGTTCCGTCAACATTCAATCCTTTTGCTTTGACATTAAAATATTTGCTGCCCAACAACCAACGACGTACATCCCAGAAGCGGTGGTTTTCGAGAAAAAGCTCGATAGAGCGTTCCTGACGCACTATTTTGCGCAGTTTATCCTGATTCAACACGGCGCCCGGCACTTTGGCCCACGCAGTCTTGAGCGGATCGATTCCCGCCCTCGTTCTTACCTTGTCGATATAGCTTACCGCCAAATCCAGATTTGATTGTCCGCCAACCTCTATCAATGCTTCGGCGTAGTTGAGGTACAATTCCGCCAACCTGACCAAGCTCCACGGATATTTCTGAGTGACATTCCCGCTGGAACCGCCCTGCGAGCTTAAAGGATGCTGTCCCTTCTTCGTCAAATAACCTGTAGGAGAATAGTTATCCGTGCGGGTACCTTTACCATTCACATCGTCTCTTTTGAACCTGACCTTTATCAAGCCTTTTCCGTCGCGATTGTATTCGTAATAGCTGTTATGATAAGCTATCCATGCGTCAAAGCGGGGTTCCCTCTTTTGGTTCAGATTCAGGGTAACCTGATCCTTGCCGGGATCATCGGTTCCCGTCACCGGCAGTTTATCATACACGCTGTATTTGTAGCGGTCGATGTAATTGTAATCGGGATCTTCGTCTATCGGCAATCCGTTTTCCGTATAAAAAGTTTCCAGCATTGTGAGCGTCGGAGCAATACCGTTCCATGAAATGGAAGCGCCACGCGGCGCGGATTTATTCTGAAGTCCATAGGTATCTTCCTGTCTGGTATCCGCCCACAAGATCTCTTTTGAGTTTTTGTCTATAATAGTCATTCTCAGCTTGCGTTGTACCGGATCGTCCGGATAGGGCATATCATCGGTTGCCGTACCGCTATCATACAGGGCGTATCCGTCTGCAACAGCCTGATTAATGGCGTCTAAAGCGGCGTCGGCAGCTTTTTGCCATTTTGCAGGATCGTAGGTTGTACTTATCAGTTGCGTGCCGTCGGTATTGGTAAACCTGGCATATTCGGTACTCAGATTATCCGCGTCAAAATCCGTGTATGAAGTTTTTCCTCCATTAAACAGCGGCGAAGCGGCATACAGCAACATACGCGCTTTTATCGCTTTAGCCGCAACGGCTGTAGCTCTGCCATAATAAGTTCCGGTGTGTCTCTTTGCCAGTCCCATCGATATCGCTTCGTCAAACTTGGCGGCTATCCAATTCACACATTCGTCGTAAGTAGAACGCGCCGGATAGTCTGCTATCGGCATATTGACATCCGGAGTAGACGGGATGATCATCACCGGCCCATAGCTTCGCAACAAAATAAAATGAATATAGGCAATGATAAATGTAGCCTCGCTGGCATACTCTTTCTTCTGAACATCGCTTAATCCGGGCACGCTGTTTACATTGTCCAGCAACAAATAACACTGGCGTATTCCTTCAAACAGGGTATTCCAGTCCGTCAATATCGGATTTGAAGCCGAATAATTGCCTTTTGCAAAATTGGCAAACAATTCATGCTCAAAAGCAGTCACAATTTCATCAGCGGTAAACAAGTCTATCGACTGTGTGGAATGCCTGTTCTGCGGGATAAACGAATAGCATGAGTACAGATATCGTTCTGCCGCACGGGCGTCCTTGAAAGCGTCCTCCTCCGTAGGCATTTCGTCGGGAACAATATCAAGAAAATTACAGGAGGCAGATCCTCCGGCCAATACAATTAAAACAAATATGAAGCAATATATTTTTTTCATTTCAATGTTTCCTCCTTATTCTGTTAAAAGTTCATTTGTACACCTACATTAAACACCCGCTGGTTGGGATATTTGTATCCGGATCCTCCGCCCTGTTCGGGATCCCAGTATTTGAACGGAGAGAAAGTCAACAGATTGTTTCCGCTGACATATATCCGGTAAAATTTATCCGAATAGCCGATCTCCACTGTCTTCAACTTCAAGAAAGAAGCGTCTCTCAACCAGAAAGTAGATCCTACGGTCGTATTATTGAATTGATCCAGACTCAAAGCGGGATATTTTGCATACGGATCCTGATCATCCGGGTTCCAGCGGGCTTCCGCTACCCAATCCAGTACATTGTAGTTGTTACGCGTGCCTGTTGTTCCAAACGGGTGGAAATTCTCCATCAACAATGATACGCGCGCCTGTCCCTGCATAAAGAAAGAGGCGTCAAACTTCCTGTACTTGGCGCTCGCTCCAAATCCGTAGATAAGTTCGGGATTGGTTGGATAACCCGTATAAACCTTGTCGTTATCATCGATAATGCCGTTATATTCTCCGTTAACGTCGGGTATGTCGGTATATTTGATATCGCCCGGCTTAACGATACTATAAGACTGGCGAGGAGAGTTATCGATTTCGGCCTGGTCGATAAACAAACGCTCGGCAAGCAAAAGAGACCACTGATTGATCTGATGCCCTACCCGCGTCTTGTTGGGATACAAAAGATAATCCGGTTCATCCAACTCCAGCACTTTATTCCTTGCAAAGGTGAAAGTTCCCCTCACAGACAGGAACCAGTCCTTGTTGATCTCCTTGTCGTAATTGAGGGCGAAATCCATCCCTTTGTTTTCAACCTCGACCAGGTTTCCATAGATCTTTGTATTGGCCGTACCCAGGAAAGCAGGGATCGTACCTCTTTCACCAAATATATTTTCGCGTTTTTCACGGAATACGTCAAACATGATGTTTATATCATTAAACAAACCCACGTCAAGCCCTACATTGATCTTTGTACCTACTTCCCATGTCAGGGCAGGATTCGCATAGCGGTTATATCTCGGGCCGCTTATTTCATAATCCTGCTCAACGCCTGTCCGGTATGCGCGATCCTGCAATGCAAGCGACGACAAATACATAAAGCGGTCAGCTCCCTTGTCGTTACCTACCTTGCCCCAGGACGCTCTCGCCTTAAGATTGGATACGGTATTTTTGAGCGGAGTCCAAAACTCTTCCTGGCTGATGTTGTATCCCACAGCCACAGCAGGGAAGAACCCGAAACGGTGTCCCTTGGCGAAACCTTCACTGCCATTGTAGCCGAAGTTTGCCTCCGCCAGATACTTGTTATCAAAGGCATAAGACACGCGTCCGGCAATACTTTGCGTTCGCTTGGGCAGGTTAACCAACAGATCGGATCCCGGAACATTGTTGTTGTATTCGCTCTGATTGTAAACCAGCATACCCTGCACATTGTGCAACTTGTTGAACGTGCGGTTATAATCCAACTGAGCCTGAATATAAATGGTCCTGTCTCCGGCATTTGCGCCCGAGGTACTCAATACAGGCGTAGTGGTATTACCCTCGGCATGAATTTCATAATCCTCTACCGTCCAAGTCTGCGGATTCAGGGTATATCCGGTCAAACTATACCTGTTGTAAGCCGAGAAGCTACGGGTAGTTGTCGAAGACGTCCAGTTCTTGAATGAAAGTAATGCATTGGCGCTCAATCCGGGAAGTACAAAGTCCAACTTTTGCTTGAAAGACAACTGGGCCATGACGGTACTTTCGAAACTAGTCTTGTATCCGTTGGTCATTTCAGCCACCGGATTGACGTATCCGTCACTCTGTATACCTCCCCACATGATATGCTCCGGCGCTAGCCCGGATATCTGCCTTGGGTCTCCGGCCGGCCAAAGAACGGGATAAGCCACCGGGTTGGAACGCATTATATCATTGAATACATCGCCTGTGCCACGATTAGGACCCTTGGTATCTTTCAACTGGGCATGCAATTTCAACGAAATCGTAGACGAGGGAGTCAACCGCACGGTCGCATTATTCTGAAACACATAGTTTTTCACATCAATATTCCCGTCATACGAATAGAAATCCTTGCTGAGGTTTTTCAACATACCCGACTCCGACGACACATTGGCGCCCATGTAATAATCGGCTTTCGGCCCGCCTCCGCGAATATTCAGATTCACGTTTGTGGCGTAAGACGTATTGTTGAACATTTCGTCATACCAGTCTACATCCGGGAATACATACGGATCGGCATGCGCCAGCGTTCCCTGTATCTTTTCATCGGTATAGGGAGTTCCTCCCGCACGACGATACCAGTAAGCCTCGTTATACAATTGCATATATTGCGCTCCGCCCACCGTATTGGGCGTTTTTAGCGGCTGTTTTACATTTTCTTCGATACGCAGGTTAATAATGGCTTTCCCCTCCGTCACTCCCGATTTGGTGGTTATGATCAATACGCCGTTGGCTCCGCGCGAACCGTACAAAGCTGTTGCCGTAGCATCTTTCAGCACGGAAAAACTCTCGATCATCTCGGGGGAATAGCTGTTCAAATCGCCGGAGCTGCCTTCCACACCGTCAATAATGATCAAAGGAGAGGTAGCTCCACTGGTTGTGGCAACGCCACGAATCCAGAAATTGGCTCCGTCTGCTCCGGGTTCGCCTGTCCGCTGAACAGCTATTACTCCGGCCAAACGCCCGGCAAAACTGGTAGACAAAGATGAAGAGGGAACCCTCAACTCGTTAGGGCGTACTGTTTGAACAGAGCCTACAACCGATTCTTTTTTCTGCGTACCATAACCCACAACTACAACTTCTTTCAAATCGCTGGGTTTTTCTTCCATGGTGACAGATATTTCCGTCTGACCGTTCGGGTCGACTTCTCTCTCCTGAAAACCAATGTATTTGAATACCAAAACAGGACTGGATATTACGTCGGGAATTTTTAGCTCGAATTTACCGTCCGCATCTGTTATATATGCAATGGCAGTTCCTTTGATCTGGACTGTTACGCCCGGCAATTCCGTATTAGCGACGTCTTTTACAACCCCTGTTATTTTTTTTGCCGGTTTTTGCTGAGTTATGGAAACGGGTTCATTTGACTTTGTAATATAGATCTGCCTGTCCGATATGGTATACGTGCTCCCTGTGGTCTTAAGCACTTCGTCCAGGATCTTATCTACAGTCTGGTTTTCAACATCTACAGAGACCTTTTTATTCACGTCCAGGATATTGTCATAATAGAAAAAGATGTATTCGCTCTGTTTTTCTATCCGGGAAAACGCTTCCCTGATGGTCCCGTTGTTTAATTTCAGAGACAGGCGCGTTGTTTGCGAATAGCTGTTTACGGCGAAAACCGCGCCTATTCCGGTTAACAGAAATAAAACCGTTAATTTCATGACCCGGAGCGCTTTCGTAATATTAGTTTTTTTTATATTGTATTCATTTGTTTTTGTCATACCTTTATAAGGATTTAATGATTAAACTCATAGCTTTAGTTTTTGATTTAGTTTTAAATCGTGTAAATTGGATGGTATTCTCGGTATCATCCAATTTTTTTATTTTTTCTTCAGGGTTTTTCCATAGGCTTTTCATTTATTACAGGGTTATTATTCATATAAAACAAAAGATCTTTCCGCAGATAATTGATTTTATAATTATCCGTGGAAAGATCCTTTAAATTTTTTTTCGTATATTTCAGGCGGGTATTCTCTCTCTCTCTCTCTCTCTCTCTCTCTCTCTCTCTCTAACAAAAGGCGGCTAACTTCCAAATTTCCAGAAGAAAAGATGGAAAGAAAAACTGTAGTATTTTGACCTTTTAACTGCATAACGGATTAAAAAAAGAACCGGCGTTTATACCTTGTGTTTTGTGACTTTTAAAATTATGTAAATTAAATTATATTTGCAAATATCAGTGACTGTATTTTAT
This sequence comes from Prevotella sp., assembly GCA_031273295.1. Classification (GTDB taxonomy): domain Bacteria; phylum Bacteroidota; class Bacteroidia; order Bacteroidales; family Dysgonomonadaceae; genus Dysgonomonas. The sequence continues at coordinate 767 of JAISSD010000137.1, read as the reverse complement.
TGCATGCCCGCCATTTTCGGAATGAAACAGGACGGGCGCCGTATATGCCAATCCTGTCCTTTCAACTCGCTTTTCTTTCCCCGTGCGAATTTACACCAAAACGCCCTGATCTCTTCTGTCGACTGCCTGACTGAAGAAATAAAAAACCCGTCATCAAGAAAATCTTCAAAAGAATGATCCCTGTGGTTTTTACCGGCTGTTTTATTTTGTATATTTTGCATACGCTATTAATAGAACACATTAAGGGTGCATTTGGTACTCACTTTTTTCAATAAAAATTTCCGCTTTTTTTCGTAAAATTGCTAACATACTGATTTGCAGCGAAATAAAAATTCACTTTTTTTTACCTGATTGAATATTCACTTTATTTTCATACATTTGATTTTATTTATTGTATCGGCATATCAGATTGACAGTTTTTAAATGGAAGAGGAAACTTTAAACGATGAGTCTTTACTGTGGAACAGTTTCCTGTCGGGGGACAGCGCCGCCGGCTCGCAGATCTACAGGCAGTACGTCCAAATCCTTTTTAAATACGGACTGCAATTCACATCCGACAGGGAACTGGTAAAAGACTGCATCCAGGATCTGTTTGAAAAAATACATAAAAACAGAAACAGGCTGCTTCAAACCGGCAACATAAAATTATATCTTTTTATAATCCTGAAAAACGGATTGATCAATGCCCTGAAAAGGAAAAGGCGTCATGTGGAAGTATCCGGACTGGAGGAATACGAATTTGCCGCATTGGAAAATCCCGGTGAAAA
>JAISSD010000107.1 GCA_031273295.1 Prevotella sp. | reverse complement strand
TTTGATGCTTAAATTCACTTTTACGTAAAATAAAATTTAACTATGATAGAAAAAAATATTTCGAAATCGTTGAAAAATAAGCATTTTGCCTGTGATATCTTTTTTGACAACAAGTTACATATTAGTACGTTGAAATTGATACAATGTACACGAACTCGGAAAGCCCACGGTTGTGGGCTTTCCTGACTTTCAGGGGCAAATTCCGGCGCGTTTTTGAGCCGTTTTCCCGCCCAATTTGAAACCGAAACGTGAAAAGGTGTAACCGCTGCCGAGCGGTTACATTTTTCGGGGAGCGGTTACACTTTTTCACGATAGCTATTTGTCCCGCTGTATATCGGCTTGTTGTCGGTGGTCGGCGGGGCTTTTTTCTTGATATGATCATTCATATGTATTTCGTTACTCAACGGTAGACGCAAATAGCCGCGAGACAAAGCCGAGTCTTGTACCAGCGTAGCGAAGCGTATGAGTGAAGCAAGGCATCACGTTATCGCTTATCGTCGAGTAGTAACATATTTTCTACGAAAGTGTGCCGTTTGCGCTACAAGTTAGATGGATAGTTTCGTTAACAGTCTGCACGACGATCGAACCGCTGTATCGTTTTGCGGTAGCGCTTGCTGTCGCGACATTACCGCTCTTGCTTGCGGATTTACCGGATATTGTCCAATAAGACGATTGTGAAGCCGCCGTAACCGTCGAACTCGTGCAACTGGAGGTAGAACCGTTGTAGGTGAATGATCCTGAGACTTTTACATACCATAGCACAGTACCCGAACTGTTTTTATAATTGACCGTTTTGCTACCGCTTTTGGTTGATGATGTAGCGAACAACGAAAAAGAAGGGCTTGATGTTTCAATGATTGTTTCATAATAACTTCCATCCGGCAAATACTCCGTTGTAAGATTCTCACCTGAATCCGCAAATGCCGGGGAACTCATTGCCAACACCATGACGCATATCAAAGCCAGTTTTAATATTACTTTCCTCATTTTTCAACCTTGTATAATGCATTTCATGGCATTATACGTTCCTTTCTTTAACAACCTTTGTGTTAACGTATAATGTTCATAGACGCTTTGGATTGGTCTTTTAACCTAATTTTCTTCGATTACGGTCTCCGTTGCGTGAATATACGCATCTTTTCCTTCCACGTAACTCTTATAAGCGAAACCCACCTTCACGCCAACGCCAATCAACGCAAGCACGATAACAACCACCACGCAGGTTTTCACATACTTTGCCGTTTTGATACGTTTTTGCAAATATGCAGTATCGGCGTTGGCGAAATAGTCCGAGGCGATGATATTTGGTTCGCCGAAATGTGAAACAAGCTGCGCGTAATCCAACGATGAAACAGATGACGCATATTCCTTCACCTCCTCCATAAACACTGAAAGAAAATCCTTCTCATGATCGCCATAGGTGGGAAATAACGATTTGATTGCTTTGAAGTAGTGCTTTAAATCGTTGTCAATTGAATTGCCGCTCATGTTTTCCTCCATTCTTCCGCCTAGCAACATAATCACTTGCGCGGAAGTGTGCGTCCCTCCCGCGCTTCAGCTACTTCTCTTTCTGACAACTTGCCAAAACATATTGAATGCCTTGATTTGCATCATTGTACTCTTTTAGTAAGGCCGCACAGTAATCCCTGCCAGAATCAAGTATATGATAGTATGTACGCAACCGCTTTTCCTCGATCCTCTGTTCGACATGAATATAGCCCCTATCTGCCAATCTACGAAGCGTCGGATATAGTGTGCCGGCCGGAATAACGATTCCGTTCGAAAGGCTCGCTAGCAACTTGCTCAATTCATAGCCATAATGATCATTACCATCTAATAAAAGATTGAGAATCAGCAGTTCCGCAGCACCCCTGATGAAATTTCCACTGTTGTCCATAAATCCAAACCTCCTTCGGCAATATATCAATCATATATGATCGGAGACTTAATTGCAACACAATTTGAAGGAAATAGCCCATATATTTTTTCGCTATATTGTATGAGACAAAATAAGTATTGACAACATATATCGTATCGATGTATCATGGACTCGAAGTAGTGATTATAGTCGTTCATGCGGTATGAAAAGTGAGGTGATGTATATGATTGTCAGAGAATGAAAAGAGCCTTTCCAAAAAACGATGCAAAGGTGATGCCTTGATGCACGAATGTCTGAAAAGACCCTACGTAAATTATAGCTGATGTTCGTTTTGCGTTCAAGTTGCGATTTTCAAGAAACGTAAAATGAAATGACGATGTAAAGAGATATTACTTCTGTCGATTGTACAAAGTGAAGATACAGTCGATAAATTCGAAGAGGAGAGCGTAATGATAAAGAAAAGAAATCTTCGAATTGTTGCAGTTGTGACACTCAGTATTATGTTATTAGCAACTACTGTTTTCGCAGGTTCATATGGGACGCAAAAAACGGTTAATGTAACAGCTCTCGGCGGTTGGCAGGGTGGCTACAGCAGTGGGTCAACGGATTTAAAGGAAAGTGCAAGCACAAGTTGGCGAGTCAATGTCGCCTCAAAGACCATGACATCTTCTCCGAACATTAGACCTGTAAATAATGCCAATGTCATTCGGGGTACGAAAAAAAACATCAATGGGATCGGGGTTTTTGTCGGCGCTGGCAATACTGGTACGGCACAATCCAACTATTGGGGACAAGTAGAACCAGCGATTAATCAGGTCGCAACAGATAGTATTCGCTTTAGTCTGAATATGGACTAATTGCTACCAATTTCCCACTGGATGATTCCGACGGGATGAATCCAGTGGGAAACAAATAAATAAAAAGGAACAGTCTAATGATGAAGTCGGAATACAAAAGATATGTTTTCAGTAAGTCTACCATTGCACTACTTATGTGTTTGTTTGGTTGTTTTTTTATTGGTTGCATGTCCGTATTAGCGGAGCGGAATGAGTTCCTTGTTCAGCTTCAAAATCCAATGACGGACATGAATGTAGCGTATACTCAGGAATTAGTGAATGGTTATAATGGCTTCTCATATATTTTTGCTTTTTTCAATTCAAACGTCCATTTAGTTTTTACGCTGATTTTATTGTCAGGATTGAGCTTGATTCTTGGAAAAGTCACATGGGGAAATATTCACGAAGGCATGGGGAATTTCCTCGTTTCCAGATTGACCTATAAAAAATATATCAAAAATATTCTTATGGCACAAGTTTTATATATAATTACAGTTCTCTCAGCATTTTTTCTATCCATCACAATAATTCTTCTCGTCGTATTTCCGATGAACCCACTATATCGCACGACAACCAGTTTCCCTTTAGATAATGAAACCCTGTTGGGAAATCTCCTCATTTGCTTGTCTTTTTATGTTTTAACGTGCATCTATATGATATTGGTGATTGTGTTGACCTCATTGATAACTTTTTGGGTACATAATAAGTATCTGATTCAAACAGTGCCAATTGTTATTTACTTAATACCACTATTGCTCGCTTCAACAGTTGGAAATCTATCTTCCGGAGCAGGATATATTCTCAATAATTTTGTGGCGGACAGATTCCTTTTGATTCCAGACACTTATCTTTCAGAAAATATCATATCGGTAACTGAGTTGCTTCTTTGCGTGTTGCCTTTGCCGATATTGTTCGTCCTACTAATCATATTGGCATATCAGAAAAACGTAACGGTGTATCAGAAAGCATATTTATGATTACAAAAAACGGGATTGTATATATTTGGGTGATATTGTACTCTCTATTATTATGCTTTATAGTAGTTCAGTACTCGAGCTTTGTGGCGGATAGAAATGTGGATGAAACGATGCTCTCAAGCACATTGTTGGGTTCACAAAAAATGCTGTTCAATAATATTCTGGTTTTCTCAATATTTCTATATATTACAAGGCGCGATTACCTTGTTTCCGAATATGCGGTGAGGAAAAGAAAATTCTTGTCTTTAAGCATGCTTTTTCATGGCATACAGAAAAGTGCAATTTATACAGTGATAACGTTTGCCGTATATCTAACAATTCTAACGGTGTTAGGTTACAATATACATACAATCCCTATTTTATATATCATAAAACTATTTTTCTTTTGCCTTGCCGCATATTTATATTATGCCGTCATATACACGAAAACAGCCAATCATGTTGTCGCGTTATTTGTTGCTATGCTACTGCATCTAGTGTATTTGGTGATGTTGTTTCTTGTTCAGTTCGATTTTCGAGTTGATGATATAAATCATTTATTGTATTGGAATAGGTTGCTTCCGCTATTAACTATAAACGTAATTGGGGTGTTATTGCTGTTACTGTCAATCCGCAAGAGGGATTTTTTATGAAATTTCTTGGTCGCCTTTTTTACTTTATATTGCTGAATCTATTGGTTCACTATGATGGTGCTTCAGCGGACAGCTTTCATGATATCGTGAGAACCGCTACAGGAATAGATGATACGAATATGCAGACTTCTGTGTATCTGATTTTTGTAGCACTTTGCTTGTATGGAATTGGCATTTTTGACGGGGCAAATGTTCTATACAAATTGCGAAGAATGGAAAATTACATTGCGATAAGATGTATAAAAGAAAAACAACTCACCATATATATCATTAAAGCGTTGGGGAAACAATTACTGGTATTGACCTTCGCGAAATCAGTGGTAGATATATTCGTGTATTTAATAGAGAAGGAATGTTTAATATCGGAATTGATTATTGTAATAATGATCGGGGTTTTATATTTCCTCGCAACGATGTGTATGGGATTGATTATTGCCATCTTTCACGCATTCCACATTAAAATATCATTTTCTTACTTATTGTTAGTGGTATCTTTCGTGATTATACGGAGTATTGTCGGAATCCCATTCATTATTGATATGCTTTTTTGCCCTGTCCCATCCATGCTTTTTGATTTTGGATACATGGCTCTAATTGCACGGTTGTCGGAAATGGCGATTTTGATTTTCGCTCTGTTTGTTGTATTAAGGAAAAGAGAGTTTTATTAGAGAAAATGAGGTGCACAAATGATTGAGGTAAAAGGTGTAAGCAAAAAAATTAAAGGGAATATGGTTCTAAAAGATTTGGATTTAGCTTTTTCTGAAGGAGAAACATATCTATTGTCAGGGCATAACGGATCCGGAAAAACAATGCTTCTGCGTGCCCTCTGCGGGTTAATAAAACCCACAATAGGCGATGTTGTGTATACTAAAGATTATTCTTTTGGGGTCATTATTGAAAATCCATCATTTATGGATGGATACACGGGATGGGAAAATCTCTCATTCCTCGCTTCGCTCAACAAACAAATCAGTTCCGAAGCAATAGAAAAAATAATGAGACGCTTGAATTTATATCAATATAAAGATGAAAAGGTGAGAAAATATTCCCTCGGCATGAAGCAGAAATTGGGAATATGCCAAGCCATTATGGAGAATCAGGACGTAATCCTTTTGGATGAGCCATTTAACGCGCTTGATGCTGAGAGTCATCAGATAGTCAAGGATTTGTTGATTGAATTGAAAGGACAGAATAAGATCATCATTATTGCCGCTCACGGTACGGATGTAGAAACAAAATCGCTTTTCGATAAAATCATTGTGATGGACAGTGGAAAAATAGCCTCCGTCTCGCCGGCAGTCGAAAATCGTCAGTGAGACGAAAGAAGCACCCGCCGAACGGCAGAACCGAGCGGACGGGCGCGACAACTAGGCAAATACGTGATTTCGACAACAAGGGACGGTTCAAACACTTGTGCCGTCCCTTGATTCATCAGCTATGCCGGAATTTCGCAAGCAATAAGTTATTTACAAGGAGCACATCCATGAAAAGCAAATCACCCATATTTTTCATCGCTGTCGTGATTGTTTTGTCGACCGCCTTCTTGACCGGCTGTTTTCCTGCCGGCGATCCTTATGAGAGAAGTTCGCCGGATGCGGGCATGATGGAAAACAATCTGCCGGAATCGGGGCATATTGCGCAAGAGTTGTCCGAATCTGTAAAAATCAATGCGGATGTTGACATCCCCGACAATGCGGAATGGCGCGTATTTGATGTGGCGTTAAAAGAATTCACCGAAGATGATATCTCATCTTTCCTGTCCGCATTTCAAAATGGAGAAGTCACGGAGGAATATCATTCTGAAAGCGGTTTAGCGCCCGGATATGAAGGGACAAACTTGACCTTTGCTGATGGCAGTTACCTCGCTTGCGATGCCGGGCAATTACTATTTAATGCTCCTGCCTATTACAAAAGGGACTATGAAAATGAGATCATGGGCACCTCTTATTTTCTCAGGGATGACCTCGGTGAGATATATATAAATGACGTGATCCCGAATCTTGACAAGGAGGACGCTGTCGCTGCGGTGCAAGACGCGATAACGGCTTTGGGGATATCCGTTTCTGATCCTCCGACCATATATGCGTTGGACTACGAAACGATGACAAGCAGATGGGAGGACTATATCACCAAAGACGGGACACCGGCAATACCATGGCAGGAAGACGAAGGGGCGTATGTCGTGGTCTATCGGGAAGCGTTCGAGGGGGTGCCGGTGACAGACAGAGGTTATGTAGAGGCGAATCAAGATGTATTCTGTACAGGAGGGCGAATCATGGGCGTCTTTTCGAGGAAAGGCCTTATCTGCATGTCCTTAGGGGGTATTTATGAGCCGCTGAATTCAGGAGAGACAGACCAATTGTTGCCTTTAGATGGAGCGATTGATGTCCTCGCACGCAAGTATACAGACATGCTTGTCACAGAACCGATTCAAGTTACCAGAATAGAAGCGTCGCTTGTTCCATATCCATCAAGCGATGAACCGGGGGCATTGCAGTTAATTCCGGCATGGGTTTTTTGGTGTCGTCAATCCGCAACCGCAAGCGATGCAAAGGGGGAATATCAAAGCACCTCATTTTTCCCTGTCATAGTGAACGGATTGACTGGCGCGGAATTAAGGATTGAGGGGACGCTATGAATAAGGTTGGATTGATCCGTATGGCGGTTTTTCAAACGTTGCATTCTTCTCTCCCTTTTGTCGTAATGATTGGCATCGCGGGCTTATGTTTTTTCAGTTTGTTGGATCATATGCCTGATGTCGGTAGTTGGCCGCAAACAACCAGCGTAGCAATTATGTTAGATTTGTTGATTGGCCTTGCCGCATTCAAGAAATTTCTTATCATTTTTGCCGCCATTCCGTGTGCGGCAGGATTTTGTACCGATTGGAATAGCCGATACATCCGTTTTGTCATCATCCGCAGCGATAGCAGAAAATATATTTGGACGAAACTGGTCGCCTGTGCGGTTGTCACATTTCTTGTCGTTTTTATCGGCATGAGCATTTTTGTGATTGCCGCAGGTGTGAAAATTCCGTTGTTCTTCGAAGATATGACTGAAACACACTTGCCTTTTGCATCTTTCGCAACAGGCATATTTCCCTTTGCGTATGTCCTGGCGATGATTACGGTTTTCGCTTTGTTTTGTTCGTTCAACACCACATTAGGGCTGATGGTTTCGGCCTTTATCCCAAATCGCTATGTCGCTGTGATTGCACCGATGATCTGTGCCTATTTTCTGGAAGAATTGACGGCGAGATTCCCGGCGTGGCTCAGCTTCTATGCGCTCTCTCACGCCGTTGATGTCATCGGGCAGGGAGGTGGCATCAGTCTGTTGTACTATATAAGCTTTTATTGTGTCATGGTTTTCATGGTTGGATTGGTATTTTCCCGACAGGTAAAAAGGAGGATACGGGATGAAGTCGTTTAACGCCTCGATCAATGTCTGTATGCAAAATTTTCGTAAGTGGCCAACCAATTATCGTATTTGGATTATCCTGTTGCTATTGATTGTTTTGATCCATTCTTTTTCAAAAGGATATGTGGAGTTTTGCGAAGCTACGGATATAAAAATGGGGCCTTGGTTGTTTGTTTTTCTATTCAATCAAACGCTTGTCAAGATACTGTTCTTCCTCCCTCTGTTTTTAATTTTTTGCGACGCACCGTTTGTGGATGCCAACCAACCGTATGTTATCATTCGCAGCAAACGTATAGCGTGGAATGCCGGACAGGTTTTTTACATCATATTATCCACCGGCATATATTTCCTCGCCATCTTATCTCTGTCCGTCATCCTCAATTTGCCGCAGATCGAATTCATGGGCGGATGGGGAACGGTATTCAACACGCTTGGCGGCTCGGATGCCGCCCGGGCACTTGCTCTGAAATCGGTATTTGTGAGCGACCGGACATTATACTATTTTTCGCCTTATCAGGCGGTTTGGTTCACATTCCTTTTGACATGGCTCAGCGGCATTTTCCTTGGATTGACTACTTATGCGCTTAATTTTGCGAGTAACGCGAAAAGTGTTGGGATCGCGTTCTCCGCATTTTTCTTGTTGCTTGATGCAGGGTTTGGAGAAAACCCTGACATTTTCAGGGTCTCACCAATTTCTTGGAGCGTACTTGAGCATATCGATATTGGAAACTTGACCTCGTTTCCATCTATCCGGTATATATACGCGGGTTTTTCTGTCGTGATTGCCGCCCTTATTGCAATTACGTTCTTTGTATCCAAAAGACAATCAATCAATGTGTCGGCGCCGGTTTGAGAGAGGAAGGATGGCATGTATATTTGTGAAATAAGGAATCTGACAAAGAAGTTCGGCAACGCAACAATTCTGGATGATATTACCCTCTCGTTTGAAAAGGGGAAAATACATGGTTTGATTGGCCGTAACGGGTCGGGAAAAACCATGATGTTAAAGTGCGTCTGCGGTTTTGTCCCTGCGACGGAGGGGGAAATCTGGGTATCGGGTAAACAAATCGGAAAGGATATCGACATTCCCGACAATGTAGGCATCATCATTGAAGCACCGGGATTTTTGCCGAACTACAGCGGTTATATGAATTTGCGACTTTTGGCAAAGATTCGGCAGACCATCGGGAAAGAAGATATCCGTCAGGCAATACAACAGGTCGGATTGGATCCGAGCAGCAAAAAACATGTGGGAAAGTATTCCTTGGGTATGCGCCAACGCTTGGGCATTGCGCAAGCGTTGATGGAAAATCCGGAGTTTCTGATTTTGGATGAACCAATGAACGGCTTGGACAACGCCGGTGCAGAGGACATCAGAAAATTGCTTTTGGTGCTGAAAGAACAAGGTAAAACCATTTTGTTGGCCAGCCACGGAAAAGAGGACATACAGGTCTTATGCGATACCGTATGCGAATTGGATCATGGAAGGTGCGTTTCCTTTACTGGCAGATGACTGGGGAGATGGTGAATCGAGGGAGTTAAGGGGACGTAGAGAGTCAAGAGCAAGGGTACAGATGGCTTGACTTTATAGATCACCCAGTCAGGAATTGCCAAATCTGTTCTTGATTATGGCTGGATGGATGACATTGCGTTTGAAAAGGAGAAAGGCGTTATATTCATCGCGGCGGGATTGTTTTACTATTTCCATTTCGCCGAGATAAAGGACCTCGTGGTAAAACTTGCCGAACGCTTTCCCGGCGGAGAGCTGATTTTTGACTCCGGAAGTAAAACCGGCGTCGCGATTTCCAACAGAATGGTCGTAAAAACCGGAAACAGCGGCGCGAAAATGTATTTTTACGTTTCAAATCCGAAAGCACTTGGGGCGTGGTCAGGACGAATCAAAGAGGTGAGAGCGCTACCGTATTACGGCGGCATACGCCGAGAAATCCGCGATTGCTACCGGCAATGGCGCATCGGCACGAAGCTCAATATGTTTTTTGGCGATTTGCTGAAAATGACGAAGCTGATCCACATTTATTTCGAGTGAACAGCGTTCAATATGATTGAGTCGTAATTTAGGCGGTGCCAACCCTGACGTTAAGAAGGGTTTTATCGCGTGACTGACTGATAAGGAGGTGACCACGCTATGCAAGATAAAAACAATGTTAACCGCTTGGGTAGCGTTGTCAAAGCCACACGTCAAGCAATGAAACTGACGCAATCACAGCTGGCGGAGCGGTTGGGCATCACCGTGAGATATCTCAAAGCGATAGAAAACAGCGGTCGGAAACCAAGCTATGATTTGTTGGTTCAAATCATTCGGGAGTTGGATATGCCCGCTGACACTGTTTTTTACCC
>JAISSD010000087.1 GCA_031273295.1 Prevotella sp. | reverse complement strand
TATCCAATATATTTATACAAAGCATATTGCGATATTAAACCTGTCAAGATCACGACAATACCAGCTCGGTGTATTGTTTTTATAAATCATTCATTAAAAGCAATTGAAACTTTACCGCGCCAGGAGTTCTGAGAATTAAGAAATCAATGGGAAACAGACAATTTATAACGGGACATGTCGAGACGATTGAATTTTGTGGTGTTTCACATCACGTTAGGGATGTATCGCCCGGTAGAAAGGAACATGCGCCACCGCTCTTTGCTTCTTGTCGGGATGCACCCTGTCAGGTTAAGGCTTTCAGCCTTGGCCTGATGTCCGCCTGCATTACTACGTTCCCGGGACAGGGAAAAGATACCCGGCAAAAAGAAATGTGCAAATATTTTTCGAAGTACTGCCCCGGCTATCGCTATTGCTTTATTCATATGATAATAATTTTGTTTTCAATTGATATATGGAACTTGCATGATTTTTATTATCACGGACTCTGGTGATTTGACAAAAATCATGCTTCGTTTCATGAAGTATGTGATGTTCTTTTTATGCATTAGAGGACAAGAATATCTGGTTTGACCGGATGAATTATTGCGCATTTTCGCCTTTTTCCAAAACAGTTTATTCACTCGTCGCGATCCAAGTTCGTTGACAGTTTGGAGACGGCAAAATATTTGCAAATAAATTTATTCTTTAAAAATGTAAATGAATAGCAAAATTAGGAGTTAAAAGACAGTAATATCATTTTTTTTATATCTAAATTTGTAATTGAATAACAAATTTGAATATAAAATGATTATCAAATTTAGCGTACAAAATTTCGGTTCTATAAAAGACGAACAAGTATTGTCTTTTGAAGCTGACAAATCAAAACATTTGGAGGATCACTATATAATTCCGGTTAATGGTTTGAGATTGCTTAAACTGGGTTTGATATTTGGAGCAAATGCTTCCGGGAAAACTACTGTTCTAAAAGCTCTTGACTTCTTAGGTAAAATAGTTTTACATCCGGAAGAAAAGAAAACCGATATATTTAATTTCAATCCATTTTTATTTGACCCTGATACCCCAAACCAAAATACAATTTTATCTATCGAATTTATACAAAATTCGGTAAGGTATTATTATGAAGTTGAGTTGAATAAAAAAGCTATCGTAAGAGAAGAACTAAATTTTTATAATCCAAACAAAGCAAACGTTTTTAAAAGAACGACTAATCTTGATACCCAATTTTCAGAGATATCGTTTGGCAGCAAAATTAGAACGGACAAGATCTTCGAGAAAACTTTAGAATCGAATACTCTTTGGAATAATACTGTATTGGGAGGTTTTCTTAAAACAAACATTGAACTCAAAGAGTTAAAGAATGCAACGGATTGGTTTACAAGTCATTTAAGTCCATTGATTCACCCAGGGACTCGATTAGACACATTCGTTATAACCCAACTTAATGATTCTACTATAAAAAAAGAAGACATCCTTCAAATCTTGCAAAAAGCAGACCTCAATATTTCAGACCTCCATATAAAGAAAGAAAAAACGAAAGGACTGAATTTTGAGGAACTTGCAAATTCCATGAAACCTTATCAAACGGATACTTTGCTTTTCCCTTGCAGTTTAGAATTTGAGCATACTTTGGACGATAAAAGATATAATTTACCATTTAATTTAGAATCGCAAGGAACACAACAATACTGTGGTTTTGCGGGAATATTGAGTCAAGCGACAAGGGAATCTTTCGTCTTTCTGATAGACGAATTGGAATCATCTCTTCATCCTGATTTATATACTCATTTCCTGTTATCATTCCTGATAAATTCAAAGAAATCTCAAATTATTGCGACTACACATAACAGGGAAATACTAAATAACAAGGATATTTTCAGAAACGACGCTATTTGGATCACAGATAAATCTGAAAATTGCGCCACAAAACTTTATTCTCTTTCTGATTTTGACACATCGGTGATCAGGGATACAAGTAATATTTATAACGCATACAAAATCGGCAAACTTGGCGGTATTCCAAATACGGGAGACTACTATATTGACATTGAAGCGGTTGCCGGCAGTCTCAACGGGCGTGGCAAGGGTTTGGAATTTACAACGCAATGAGAATGTGAACCGATAAAAATCAACAAATGGAAGGCGCTATCGACAAAGTCCCCCCTGAAATCGCGGGAAAAGATGTGTAGATACTTTTGAGGCGACAACACGGATATTCATAAAAAAATCAAAGAGACGAACCGATTATCAATTCCCCTGTTTTCAGATCCAAAGGCGTCGTTATCTTTATATTTGTTACTTCGCCTTTTACCAGATGCACATCTATCCCCATGGCCTCTACTACAGAAGCGTCATCCGTAAACGTATCTTTAAATCCGGTTTCATAGGCTCTTTGCAACACATCCGCATGAAAAACCTGCGGAGTTTGTACAAGCCGGATCTTTGAACGGTCTATGATCTTACTCTTTTCGTCATCGATCATTTCCCGCAAACTGTCCGTAGAATCTATTACGGGAATAACCGCCCGGTGAGTTATAGCCGCATGGAAACAGCGTTTAATCATTTCGTTGGAAACAAAGGGACGCACTCCGTCCTGCACGCCTACTATCCCTCCTTCTACCAGAGCCAAGCCGTTTTTTACCGAATGAAAGCGGGTTTCGCCGCCCGCGACTACAAGATGAGGTATTGCGAATCGATATTCGGCACACAGTTCTTTCCAGTACGCATGACGGGAAAGCGGAAGCGCAAGAACAATATTGATATCGTTATCGTAAGCGAAAAAGGCTTCGATGGTACGCATCAGTACCGGTTTACCCGCAAGCGGAATAAACTGCTTCGGCAAATCGCCGCCCATGCGCAAACCTTTGCCGCCTGCAACGATAATGACATTTTTACGTTTCATTCTATTTGATCCAGTATCTTTTGTATTTCCACGTTGGTTCCCTGTAATTTATCTTTACAGAATTTGATAAGACCGGCCGCTTTTTTTACTTCTTCCAGAAGAACGTCCACGTCAAGCCCTTCGTTTTCGATGCGGTGCATGACGTCTTGCAGCTCCTGCATCGCTTCACCGTATGTCTGTCCCTTTTTTACCATATTTGTTATTATCTATTATTATCTATTCAAACCAATACTTTTATATACATGCCCTGACCAGCATAAAAATCAATGCGGCAACCGCAAATCCCAAAAATACCATTTTTGCATAGTCAAAAACAGTATAACTTCTCTTCAACACAATGATCGCTTCGCCTGATTTATCCAAAAAACAGGCATTTCTCCCTTTTTCCATAACCAAAGCCAAGCCTTCGGAGAAACTGTAAACCGATTCGAAAACAAAGGGTATGACAGCCTTGTTATCCCTGTTTATAAATCCCCAATTATTACCCGTTTTAGCGGCGGCCAAACCCTCGGAAAAGTTATGGAGGCTATTGTAAATGAAAGGAATAACGATGTTGCCCGCCGTGTCGATACATCCCTCTTTCCCGTTTTGCTTCACAACCGCCAGCCCTTCCGAAAATTCGCCAGCCATGCCATCATAAATAAAGGGTACTGTTTCTTTTCCGTTCCTGTCCAAAACTCCCCATTTCCCGTCTTTCGCAATACAGATCAAGCCGTCCTTGCATATTCCTTTCGTCAGGCAATCGTACATGAAAGGAATAACAACATTGCCCGCCGTGTCGATATATCCGCCGTATCCGTCTTTGCACGCATAAGCAATCCCGCTGTTGAAATCCGTCACATCCTCATAAACAAAAGGGATAACCTCATTGCCCTGCTTGTCTGTCACGCCGGCTTTCCCGTTTTTAAACACGCCGCAAAGGCCTTCCGAAAACAGGTTGATTCCATCATAAATATACGGGATCACAAGTTTTCCCTGTTTGTCTATAAATCCCCATCTGCCATCTTTACAAACTCCCGCGAGACCGTCGGAAAAAGAGTCGGCATTGTCGTATTCGACAGGGATAACAACATTGCCCGATCTATCAATGAATCCGCACTTCCCGTTTTTACGCACCATCGCCAGCCCTTCGGAATAGCTGTATGCCAGTTCGTAAATACATGGCGCCGCCAATTCTCCGTTTCTATTGATAAATCCGGTTCCCGACTTGCGTATCAGGTGCGCCATTCCCTCCTGAAAGCTGAAGGCATAAGAATAGGGAATAGGCTTTTTATCCGTGTTCATGGCGTTTTTTATATTACAATAGATTTTATTTTCCCATCCGGGAAAAGAGTGACGATCTCATCCCCCTTTTTCACCGTATCGCTTTGTTTTACAAGCTTCCCGTCCTTCAAGGTCAGGGTATAGCCTTTTTTCAATATATTTTCGGGAGAAGACAGTTGCAGATGCTTTTCAAGCGTATCCAGTTTATTTACTTCGTCTTTATATAATTGCCGTACGCTTTTTTTCAAAATATCTTCCAGCGATGCAAGCCTGTCCCGGTTTTCCCTCTGTATTCGCAACATACCTTTTGCCATCGCCGTTTTTGCGGAAGAAAGAAGGTTTTCCTGCTCTTTGTAGCGACTTTTCAGCACAAACAAATTTTTAGTTTCAAATACGCTCAGGCGTACTGTTTCTTCTTGCAAGCGTTGCGAAACCCGAGCTGCTATAGCATGGGATATTCCGGTCAGATCTGCCGCCGTTTCGGCAAGATTGTCAATCAGGAACTCGGCCACCGCCGTCGGGGTTTTTGCCCGCGTATGGGCTACAATGTCAAGTACCGTTTCGTCCCGTTCGTGCCCTATGCCTGTAATAACAGGCAATGGAAACTGGGCGCAACCGGCGGCAAGGAGATAAGAGTCGAAACAATTCAGATCGGAAGTCGCTCCCCCGCCCCTTATGATAACCACCGCATCGAAACAATACTGATATTCATAGATGCGTTCCAAAGCCGAAATAATCGAATCTTCCGACCTGTCGCCCTGCATAATGGCAGGGAACAGCTTTACATAAAATACAAAACCAAAGGAATTCTTGTGTAGCTGGTCCAGAAAATCTTCATATCCGGCAGCCGTTGGAGATGATATGACGGCGATACGATTGAGCGGAACAGGCAATTCCAGTTCCTTGTTTAGATGAAGGACGCCGTCTTCTTCCAGTTGTTTTAATATCGCGGTGCGGTTCAATGCCTGATCGCCCAATGTATAGCTGGGGTCGATATCGTGAACCGTAAGGCTAAGCCCATACAACTCATGGAATTCCACACTTACCTGCACCAGTACTTTAAGGCCCGAAGAAAAGGACTGTTTCGTGGAATTTTCGAAGCAAGATCTCAATAAATGAAACGTATTCGCCCATATCATGCCCCGGGCTTTGGCCGCAAGCGTTTTTCCGCCAGGGTCTTTTTCTATAAATTCCAGATAACAGTGTCCGTTTTGGTTGACGCGCACATCGCTTGTTTCGGCCCTGATCCAAACCATTTCGGGAAGTTTGTCGTCAATGGCTTTTTTTATCCGGTAATTCAGCTCGTAAAGAGAGATGGCGGCGCTATTCATTTCTCTTTTTTATTTGAAAGCGCTTCTATCCGGTTTGCGATTTTCCCTTTTTCTTCCATCAAGGATTGCGCCATGGACATGGCTTTGCCCATATCAGGCAAGCCATAGCCGTACTCGTGGTCGGGGACGTCGAATCTGTCGGACGATTTACGCACAATATTTACAATCTCTTTATTTGTCAACGCAGGAAATGCCTGCCACAGACACGTAACCATTCCGCACATGATGGGCGCCGAAAATGAAGTGCCCGCTTTAAATCTTACCAATCCATGGTCGTCTATCACCGCCGAATTCAGGCCGAGCGCCATCACATCCGGTTTTATCCGGAGATCGGCCGTCAACCCGCGCGAGCTGAATCCCACAATTGTGGAATCCTTGTCGATAGCGCCTACGGTCAATACATCGACGGCATCGGCAGGAGGAGTTATTTTTTCCCATTCCGAATAGCCCGAATTGCCTGCGCTGGTTACTACCAGCATACCTTTCCGAACGGCTTTGTCAGCCGCCAGCGAAATGAAAGCGGTTTTTCCGTCGAGGTCTTTGTGCGTGTGGCTTTTTGCCGGTTTATCAAAATTGTTATATCCCAAAGAAGTATTAACCACGTCCACGCCAACGCTGTCGGCAAATTCTATGGCGGCCGTCCAATAGTCTTCCTCGACAGGAAACTCGCTCCGGGTATCTTCCGACCCCAAGAGCCAGAATCCGGCTTCGGGAGCCGTGCCCACAAACTGCATCGGTTTGTTTGTTCCGATACATGACAGCACATTCAGTCCGTGTTGACTGGCGCTGTCAAACAAGTCTCCGTTTTCATATACAAAACCTTTATATCCTTTTATATCCAGATTGTCGAGCATTTCTATCTGTTGCAAATGGCTGAATCCGGCGTCAATCACGGCTATGTCCATGCCTTTGCCTTTAAATCCGGCGTCGTGCAAGACCTGTCCGTTGTTTAACCTGATATTTGCGCCCGACTTTGAATAATAGTTGCCGAACGCTATCGTTTCTTCGGCAGGATAATTTACGATGCTATCTGTCTTCGCCTTGCTTTTGGACTCTCCTTTCCACACAAAAAGAACGTCGGATACAAAAGGCAGCTCCCTGTATTTCCCGGCCAGCATGCTATCGCCGCAATGAACCACGACGGTATTCATCCATTTGCTTTTGGCAACGATGACGCCTCCGGCCTCCTCTATCGCTTTCAGATATTCCGGCGATATAGGCAAATCGGAAGCATCTATAGCCAAACCTTGCTTTTGCCGGCGTTCAATGGCCTTGAGCGAGAGAAATTCTTCCGGTTTGTCTGTTGTACAGAATGTTTGCCCTTTATCTTTGAGCGTCAGGCGGAACTTGTAGTTATAGTCTTGCGGGAACAAGACAGAGACCGAAAGCAAGAAACCGCAAAGCAATGTTATTTGTTTCATGTTGCTATTTATTATTTGTTGTATGCAAAAATAAAGATAAAAGTTTCAAATACATGATAAAAAATATATTTTCCGAATATCAATAGATCGGTCGTTGTCTTGTTTGACACTTCCTTGATCTTTAGCGCCCTGTGAAAAAGCTTGCAGGATGCAAACCAAGGACTTGGACAAAAGTAGTGATTTAGCGGCAGTATTGCCTTCCCATTCAGGGAAAAAATTAATTCGGCACGCATAAAATTTATCAGTCATTTCATATGATAATAATTTTGTTTTCAATTGACTTATGGAACTTGCATGATTTTTATTATTACGGACTTTGGTGATTTGACAAAGATCAGGCTTCGTTTCATATGTACATAATTTGTTGAAAATGCATTAAAATGTGAAAAATACATCGCAAATCAAAAAGAGCGCCACGAAACGATTTCATCAGAAGATCAATGTCTTCTGTTTTTAAAAGAATACGGTGTTGATTTGTTATTGACACTTCCCGGAATATGGAAAGCTTTCAGCCTTGGCCTGACGGCTATGGGCAAAACCGCATGAACCTAAAAAACATCAGGGACAGAGAAGGTAGTACAATCTCAGACATGAAATCCAGCGTTGATGTTTTGTTTCCCTACGGAAAAAATATCTTCCATATGCTCTGAACTCCCGGAAGAAGCTATTATCTTTGCAGTGCATGAATACAGAACTTACCAATATATACGAAGCGCTTTCGACACTAAAGTCCAAAATATCCTCTTTAGAACGAACGGTATCAGAACAGAGTGTGGAAATCAGTCGTCTTAACCGTATCATCAATCAGAAAGACAAGCGTATCCATGCCCTGGAAAAGGAAAACAAGAAGCTCAAGGAAGGTTTGTCCCGTTATGAGAAGCCCGACAAAGACAGTCACAACAGTAGTATTCCTCCTTACCGGGAATCTATCACGGCAAAAGCCGTACATCGAACGAACTCACTTCGCGAAAAGAGTTCTCTTAAAAGTGGTGGTTAGCCCATGTCATGAAGGTACAACACTGCAAACTATCTCTTCCCCGGACTTGGTCGAACACCATGCGCCTGAATACTGTACGTATTGCGGAAAGCCGTTTTGTCCGGAAGTTCCCGGATAGTGGATATTCCGGCTGTGTGTCCTCAGGTAAGAGAGCATCGTTGCTATACAAAAACCTGTACTTGCGGACATATATACCAGAGTAGTTACAAATGAAATTATATTAATGAAAGATAAAAAGAAGGTTCATGAGCTGTTAATTGAGTTAAAAAGAAGTGAATCGCAACAAGATTTCAGATTGTTGTATGATTTGCTGTACGACCGCTTTTTTCGTATTGCCAACTATTATCTGAAAAAAGAGGAGTGGACTCGGGAAGTCGTCATGGATGTTTTCTTAACATTGTGGAACCGAAGAACAGACCTTATAACTATTGGCGATTTTGATAATTATTGTTTCATCCTTCTTAAAAATGCTTCATTAAACTATCTGGAAAAACACGAACTTGAGTTTATACCTCTTGATGACAAAACCAAACCCGAAGATTCTCAAACGCCGGAAGATAATTTGTTAAACGAAGAATTGCTACTCGTTTATATTGATGCTTTGGAAGAATTGCCACCCAAATGCAGGGAGGTTTTTGTCCTTGTACGGGAGCAGGGATTAAGTTATAAAGAGGTTGCTCATCAGCTTGATATAAGTGTGAAAACAGTTGATTCCCAGCTTCAAAAGGCAATAAAAAGTATAAAAGAAAAAATAAAATTATATTTTTTATAAATCTGTATAGGGAGTTTTCTCGTTTTTCCTGTCTTTATATAAAAACACAGGAAAATGAGAAAAAAAGACATATCGGATAAAGAACTGGATAGTTTATTCGATCAATTAACCGAATCGGTTCGCGGCCCTAAAGAAAAATACGGCGCCCAAAACAGTTACCCGCAATTACAGGGAAGACTCTCGTCCAAGAACCCAAGAAAAGTTCCTTTTTTAAAATATATTGCAGCCGCGTCAGTTGCAATCATTTTAATGCTTTCCACTTATTTCTTGTTAGACAATAGGCATACCCCTGAAATGATTACTGTAATCACAAATGACAGCACAAAAGAAGTGGTGTTGCCGGATGGTAGCCATGTTGTCCTAAATCATTACAGTAGGCTACAATACCCTTCGGAGTTTAATCGCCAAGACAGGATTGTAATACTATCCGGGGAGGCTTGTTTTGATATAGCTAAAAAGAAGGAGCATCCATTTTCTGTCCACTCGGGAGATATTTGCGTAACAGTATTAGGAACACAATTCAATGTGCAATCATATTCCAATGATCCATGCATAAAAACGACTCTTATTAAGGGGAAAGTAGCTATCAGTCCATTAGATAAAGTCAAAATAACGATCCTTAATCCGAACGAGACTGCATACTTCAGTAAGCAAACAGGTGAAATATACAAAGAAGCAAATGAAAATGCGATGAACGAGATTGCATGGAAAGAAGGTAAACTCATATTTGAGAACAAACCTTTAGCTGAAATCACCACCGACTTGTCCAATTATTTTAATGTACAGATCAAAATAGACAATCAGTATTTACAAACATATAAAATGACTGCCCGGTTTGAGCAAAATGAAAATATCGAAGAAATATTAAATATTCTCCAGGCCAGTGCAGATTTTAATTGGAAAAGGGAACGTAATACGATAATTATTACCCCAAACAACTGATATAGAACAATACAATGAGATTAATTTTTCTATTGCTCCGCTTTTTAATAGCATACGCCTTGTTTGCTCAATCTCCTGATGATAAAATAACGGTTAAGATGAAGCAAGCCGGACTGAAAGAATTTATAAAAGAGATAGAGAGTCAAACAAAATACAGGTTTGTATACGGCGAAGACTTGATTTTAAGAAAAACAATAACGCTATCCATGAAAAATGAACCGCTAAAGCAGGTCTTGTCAAAGGCTTTTATGGATAAAGAAATAGAATACGAAATAAAAGCATCCCATATTGTTTTGGGAAAAGGACAAAGGCAAGAGAAAACTCCATCCAAAAGGAAATTTACTGTCAGCGGATATATTACAGATGGGATTTCGGGAGAAACACTTATCGGAGCAAATATTTACAATACAGATAGTAAGGAAGGAACTGTTACCAACGAATATGGATTCTATAGCCTTACTTTACCTGAAGGAACCGTAACCTTTCGCTATTCTTGTATCGGGCGTCAGCCACAGGAAATAGCGGTTACTCTTGACAAGAACATCGAACAAAATATAAAACTAAGTCCCGGTCGGCAGTTAAGCGAAGTAGTCGTTTATGGAGATAGAGTGGAAACGGGCGTCAATGCCACACAAACAGGCGCTTTAGATATTCCCTTGGATGTAATGAAAAGCGCACCGGCATTATTAGGTGAAGCCGATATAATGAAAACCGTACAAATGATGCCGGGGGTACAGGCCGGAACCGAAGGCAGCGCCGGAGTATATGTCAGGGGCGGAGGAGCAGATGAAAACCTGATATTACTTGACGGAGTACCCCTCTACAATGCCGATCATCTGTTCGGTTTCTTCTCTGTATTTACTCCCGATGCAATAAAGAAAGTAAGCTTGTTTAAAGGGAGCTTTCCGGCTCACTTTGGCGGCCGCTTATCATCAGTCATTGATGTCAGAACCAATGACGGGGATATGAAAAGTTATCATGGGGCTATTGGGATCGGGTTGCTTTCCAGTAAATTACAGTTTGAAGGCCCGATAGTAAAAGACCGTACCTCATTCAATATATCCGCACGGCGTTCATATTGGGATTTGGTAGCCAAACCCTTTATGGGTAAAGATGATAAATTCGGCTATTATTTCTATGACCTGAATGCTAAAGTAAACCATCGGTTTAGTGATCATAGCCGTATGTTCATAAGCCTTTATAATGGAAAGGATAAAATGGACACGGAATTTAGAGATGAAAGTACAGATTATACAACAATGGATAAGGGAGACCTGCACTGGAGTAATTTTCTAAGCGCTGTAAAATGGAACTGTCAGATAACTCCAAAATTTTTTAGTAATACGACTCTGGCCTATACTCATTACAAATTCAATGTAGATTCTAAGTATTACGAACGGTCGGTATCAAAAAATTATGAAAATAATTATAGTTCGGAATACTCTTCAGGTATAAAAGATATGGCATTCAATATCGATCTTGATTATCATCCTCTCCCGAATCACCACATTAAATTTGGAGGAGGGTATCTGAACCATCGGTTCCAACCCGAAGTTCAGACTTCAAGGATAAAGTATAACGAAAACGGCATAGCTACCGATACTACCTACTCCAGCATGTCGGACTCGCGTATACAGGCTCACGAATCGAATGTGTATGTAGAAGACATTCTGAGTGCAGGAAGCCGTTTCAGTACCAATTTTGGATTTCATTTATCTCTGTTCAATGTATCGAACAAGACTTATACTTCTTTTCAGCCGAGAATATCTGCACGTTATCAATTGACGGATGATATTGCATTAAAGGCATCCTACACTAAAATGAGTCAGTATATACATCTTTTGTCAAGCTATACAATTACAATGCCAACTGACTTATGGGCGCCGGCCACCCCTCGGATAAAACCGATGCAGGCGCATCAATTTTCGCTGGGTGGATATTATACAGGCTTCAAGGGGTTGGAGTTGTCTGTAGAGGCTTATTACAAAGATATGCATAATGTACTGGAATATAAAGACGGGGCATCCTTTCTGGGATCATCTCATAATTGGGAAGACAAAGTTGAAACGGGGAAAGGCCGGGCAATGGGAGTTGAATTTATGTTACAAAAAAAAGCGGGTAAAACCACTGGATGGCTAGCCTGTACATTAGCCAGGAGCGACCGTAAATTTTCAGAGGATGGCATCAATAACGGAAAGCGGTTTCCTTACAGATATGATCGCAGGCATCACATAAATGCAGTGATAAACCACAAGTTTTCGGACAAGGTAGATATTGGAGCGTCATGGGAATTTTATACAGGAGGGACAACCACTATTGCAGAAGAAAAGACAGCTATAATACGCCCTGACGGAGATAATGCTTTATGGTGGGGAACCACTTCCGAAGTAAATTATATAGACAATCGAAATAATTACCGCATGTCCGGCAGCCATCGCCTTAATGTGGGGATAAACTTCAATAAAAAGACAAAGCGAGGGATGAGAACCTGGAATATTAGTGTTTATAATGTTTACAATGCGATGAATCCTACATTTATATACAGGACAACAAAAGAAAGTGAAAACGGATATAACGGAGGAGAGAAAGCGATCCTGAAAAAGGTGACCATATTACCTTTTATCCCTTCTGTATCCTATATCTATAAATTTTAAATCCTAACCTCCAATGAAGAAATGTATATATATTATAATCATAACATTTTTTGCCCTGTCATGCGAAAATGAGATTCCATTCGACATTAAAGATAATCCCCCGAAATTGATTGTCAACGCTTTGTTTGATGCCGGAAAATACAAAAATGAAATCATATTGGCTTTAACAGGAAGGGAAAAAGTGATATATATAAAAGAAGCTTCTATTGATATTTATATCAATGGAGAATTAAAAGAGCATTTGGCGGCGCCCGAAATCGAATCAACCCCTTATGGTGACATAGATATAATTTATAAAACCAAGGTTCGTTTTGTTCCGGATGATGTTGTAAGAATCGAAGCTAAAACGAATGATAGCAAATATCAGGCATGGTCTGAAGTAACCGTCCCGTATCCAATAAATATAGAAAACGTAGATACCACAATTGTTACAAAAAATACAACATGGAATACGCCGGATGAATATTTACGGGTTAAAACGACCTTCACCGATAATGGCAAACAAGCGAATTACTACAGAATAGCTATGCTCTTTGATTTAGAAATTGAGACCCAAAGCCCTAATACTTTAAACGACACTGTAATCTACCAGACTGTAACGGAATCTCTTATGGTAAATGAAGATGTAGTTCTTACAGACGGACGTCCTTCTACCGAAGATGATGATAATGGGCTGCTAACACCTGTCCAAAACAGGTATGGAGTATTTGATAATTCACGTATTAACGGAACCTATACAATGATTACCAGTATGAGAATTCTTTATTCTTCTTTTGGATATACAGGATATTACGCCCCAGACTGGTATAAATATATTAAACGAATAAAAGTAAAAGCGCGAGTTCGATTAATGAGCATATCTAAAATGCAATATTTCTACCTGAAAGCGCTTAACACTTATGACTCGGTTGATTATGACGACTACTTCAATCTACCCGTAAGATTTCCTTCAAATATTGAAGGCGGCACAGGTATTTTTGGCATAAGTATCGGTAATGAGGTTGTTATGCCATTAAAAGATTATATTCCTGGCATATCTGATTTTTAGAAATAAATGATCATAATATCCTCTTGACGAACCGACATCCTCAATGGACAAACCAAATGAACTTATAATGATGAAAATATTAAACAAGATAAAAAATGAAAAGATTACAATAATGATCACCCATAAACCTGAAATAGCAAAGAAAACAGATAAAATTTATGTTCTACAGAATGGAAGGATCCAAGCGGAAGGCTCCCGTTCTGAACTTATCGAGTATAGCAATTCATATAGCAGTTCGTATCGACATTCATTTGAATAACAATCAATATACAACTACAACTACAACTCATGTATGCGTTCTATAGAGAGTGTAATATCTCTAAAACAGTGTATATGCATCAAAATACGAATTTTCATATTGTTAAACTAATAGTCTCGGAATAATATTTGTTTATGAATAATAAATTGAGAATAATTATTTTTTTACAGCTATGTTTTGCAACTTTAGCAACAATTACTGCTCAAGACAAGAACAATATAGATATAGGAGTCACTAATTCTATAAAGTGTCCTTCCTTAAACTATTATAGGCCATTAGTCGGAATTCAGGCCAATGATTCATTGAGAGATAAAATAATCTTTAATACTGATTATCTGTATAGACAATCAGTAATTGCTTCTTTGTCAAAGTATAATTATACTTCCCTTGGGGATAACGAGCCGATATATTATTTTACATTGAACAAGTTGAAATTATCACCATACGAACAAAGAGTAATAAATTGGGGGCTCGGTGATATTAATAATACGGGAGTTGCTCTTCATTGGTCTCCTTTCAACAAATTATCTGTTGAAGCCAGAGGTTTTCTCAGTATGCAATACGGTTATATTCTTTTCTCAAAATCAGCAACTTATGGAGCAAGTCTTAAACTGAATTATGAGCTAAATAATAAACTGAATTTTTATGTCTGGGGACAGTATATGTTTAATCGAAACAATGATCCTTTCTTGAAGTATATGTACACTCAACCCAAGACAGGATTAGGGCTAGGAATAGAATATAAACCCACTCAAAATATGAATATAGGAATAAGCGCAGGAAAACAAGAGGATATTATTGATAAAGGAAAGTATAATATTACGATAGAGGGTAAAGCCGGATTAAAATTTTAAATGATATTATTCAGAATAAATTTCGGTTATAACTTCCATCCGGGAACAACCAGAGCGGGTAATTATCTGAAAAACCGACTTTTTAGTCAGGCCCAGGGATATGGAAGGCTTTCAGCCCTGGCCTGACGGCTATGCTACTGGCGGGGCGTCAAAAAAGACGATATTTCGATAAAAATAATTGCGGTACAAAATTTTCCGCAGGAAATAAACCCAAAATGTCCATTTCAGCATTAATGCATCGGAAGAACGCCTGTTTTATACGAATTAATGCGCCATATACGGTTATTATCAATGTATTACATTTATGCTTTTCCAATGGCGTCCATTAGAAATTAAAAATCGTACAAAGCTTGTTATCAGCCTGTTATATTATAATGGACATTTTGGGATAAATATCAATGGAAAACACGATCGCCCTTTTGCATAAGTTTCCCGGAATAATTTCTCTTCGGCAAGCAGTTTCTGTTATTTCTGAAATTCTCTGCCGCTATCTCTGCCTTTGACAAATGTTTCGCCGGTAGGGCCTCTGCCGGTTATATCCGCATCCTCTGACGATCCGTCGCTATAATGTATCCGCGCCTTGCCTTTGGACGAACTATCGCTTATAAAAAACCATGCAACCCAAAGCGCCAGAACTGCTATAATAATAAATATGGCAAC
The DNA here is from genome assembly GCA_031273295.1 of Prevotella sp. Lineage (GTDB taxonomy): Bacteria > Bacteroidota > Bacteroidia > Bacteroidales > Dysgonomonadaceae > Dysgonomonas. The sequence continues at coordinate 10,247 of JAISSD010000087.1, read as the reverse complement.
AAAAGCCAGTATGATGAAAATCGCCGAACCGATGACAAACAATGCAAGAATATAAGCTGCATATCCGATTTTTGTCCCAACGGCGGTGAACGCAGGAATGTTTTTAGACGCCTTCCATGCCGCAATTATAAACGCGCCGCCAAAGATGACGCCGACGGCAATTTCCGACGCTGACCGGTCGTAACTGGTGAAATTCAGTATGACTACGGTAACGGCCAATATACAAGCCGCCCATAGAATTAGTTTGCCGGTAAAAGTACTGGCGCTTGTATAATTTCCATTGCTGTACCTGTTGAAAATAGCAGATTCCCAACGGTCCAAAAAAGTTAAAGATAATTTCATGGTTTACTGATATTTATTTTAAAAAATCTACGGTGCACTTTCATACCATGTCAATCCTGTAGAATTTGCCTCTATAAATTTCCCCTTATTGTCCATTTTCCATGCTTTTATTACCGGAGTCTCTGTCCCAATATCAATATTTCGTATTACAACGAGTATAATTTCGTTACATACAGGCTCGCCGCTACGAAATACGTTACACATTTCAGCGTGTCGCAATACTTGATTTTTTTCTTCTTTGAACAGTACAAAATCAAGTATTTTAATACCTTCTTTATTATTATTGTCAATCTTCCCGTAACTAATCATCAGGCAATAGCCATTACCGGCATAGTGCATAATGTTTCCGTCGTAACTTCCGGCCATGGTTCCATAGAGTCGCCCAAATTCGGATGTACCTCCGTAATCCATAATTTCGTCGACGTCAAAAATTTTTCCGTCTGCAACGTAAGCGGCAAGTTTTGTCCTTAGACTTTCTATTTTATCGATTTTACCTTTGCTTTTGACGGCATTTACAGTTGACCTCTGCGTTCCGGATCTTTTACTTTGTGCAATACTGTCACTCGTTGCGCCTGAAAAGATCAGTGCGGCAAATAAAAACAATGTTACTTTTTTCATCTGTTTAAATTTTGTAAGTTGTTGAAATTCAATCATATCCTTGTGTGTCAAAAATCGCTTTTGTCATGGATGTTTCATTTCTATTTTGTTTTAATTATTCCAAACCATACCGCGTTTCCATACGCCGTTTCGGTTGAAATAGCGAACAGGCTTCATTTCGGTTTTTTTGGTATGTTTATTATTAAAATTCGGGTTCTTCAAAAATGATTACTATTTCGCCTTTCTTGTTTATATACGCCGGCCTGTATTTACCTTTTTTATTTACATAACATTTTGCCAGCCCGTAAGAAAAAGGTCCTCCATATCTGTCGGCTTCTAAAAGATATTGTCCGTATTTTGAAATAACCCCGCCATCAACGCTTGCAATTCCGTCGCTGTAAGACCATTTTTCTGTAAAATGCCCTTCATTTTTCATTTTTTCCTCTATTGTTGCATCATCTTTTCGGGAATAAATTGTTTTAAACGCTGACGTTTCGGAATTGTATTGCAAAATTTCCATTTCCAAGCCTGTGCCCAATTGCTTGCTCAAATGCATGACATAATATAACCCTTCGGGCAAGCGATAGACATAATACATATTTTCTTTTATGATCTTGCCTGTCTTGTCCATAAAACAATAGGAGGCATTATCATCTCCTCTTTTTCGGACAATAGCGATACCATTAGAAAAACTGCCGGGCATTGTGCTGAAACGGAAATCGATTACGGTTTTCCCTTCGGTATCAATATATCCCCAATAATCGTTTTCGTTTTGTACAACCGCCATTCCTTCCCGGAAACCGGATACGTTTTTATATATGGCAGGGATAATTATTTTTCCGGCGCGGTCAATATATCCCCAGCGTTTTTTATGGTAGTCCCGATAATAAGCCCGCCCGTTGGCAAACGACGCCGGAGCTATAAGGTCGAGGTACATTTCACCGGGGCAGTCGAAAGATATTTCGGGATAGATCAATTCTCCTTTTGTATTGAAATAAACAATACGCGGATAGGTAACAGTGCGATACGACGAGGACTTTTTCTTGTCCACAACGTTCATTTTGGCGCTTGCCACACCCCCTGTAAAATTGGAAAAATCGTAAATGTCAGGAAGATTCTTTACCACATTGCCTTTCACATCTACCAATACCGTTCCGTTTAACTTGAAATTGTTGCCCCACGTAACAAATACGCCGTCAGTGATATTCGGTGCAGGCTTGGAATTGCCCATATACGGATCCCAGTCAAATTTGTACTTGATAATCTGATTGCCAAGCGTATCTATGGCTCCCCATTTCCCTGTTTTAGGGTCTTTTATAAATGCGATACCGCCTTCGTTGAAGTTTGTAAAATCGAAGTATGCGACGTTATTATTGCCGAAATCCTTGTCGCTTTCAACGTAAAAAACTTTTGTGTTTTCAGTAAAATACGGCGTTATCGGTTTCAGATTGTTCACGTATGGCGAAGAAAACAACAGCGATGCGGCTGTACCTTGAACTGCCGCTGCCGCCTCGGTTGCGGGTTTGGTTTCAGAAGTTTTTTCAAGTTTCAACGCCTTGTCTACTTCCTTGCTTGCCGATTCTATGCTTTTGGCTACTTTTTTAAGAAAACCCTGCGCCGAAATATCTTTACAGAAAACAACCGGAAGCGACAGTAAAAACAGGAGAAATGTTCTTTTCATATTTCTATAAATTAATATTATTTATCAAATTCCGGGTTTCTAGCCAAGTCTGATAGCCGTAGCGATAGCTCCTATCACAACGACAAGCACGATAAGGGCTATACACGAAATGACAAGTCCGGCAATAGACAGCCCTTTAGGTTTCCTGAATACGCCTACAAAAGAGAATATGAGACCGAGCGCCCACAGGATCCATCCCAGTATGGGAACCCATGATAAAAACAGCGCGATTATAGCCAGAACGAAACCGGCCGTGCCTATTCCGTTCGATTTCTTCGCTTCCTGTTGTTGGATAATAAATGTCTGGTTGGGATTTATTTGCTGTCCCCCATTGTTTTGTTCTTTTTCCATGATTTTGATTTTAAAATTGCTTTATAACATATTTTCAATACAAATGTAATAAAAGACAAGATAAATTGACAGCATTCAGTCGTTTTGTCGATTATTTGATAATAATTTAAAGTGTCATACAGGTTTTTAATTTATGGCAAAGTTCGTTTATTTTAATATTTGTTTTGGTACGGTTTTCCGTATGCAGTCAATCTTTTTTATGGCTACCTTTACGATCCGAAACATAAAGCTGATAAAATATGGATATCTGCAAAGTACTGGTAGCCGACGATCATGAACTGATCCTGACCGCTATTTGTAACATACTGACAAACAGGTTTTCGATAGACAAAGACAGTATTTCTGTTTTTACTTCATCCGGACAAGTTTTGAATGAAACAAGGAATACGCGATACGATTTATATATTCTTGATCTTGAATTTCGGGAATTATCGGGTTTTGACTTAATACAATCAATCAGGGAAAAAGACCGTGACGCCAAAATCATTATTTGTACGATGCATCAGGAAGTATGGAATATTAACCGCTTGTTGGAAGCTGACGTTGACGGCGTTATTTTGAAAAACTCTGCGAATATCTATTTGGAGCAAGCTATCAATTGCGTCGCCAAAGGCGGAAAGTTTTTATGCCCCAAATTCAAAGAGGTGCAGTATAAAAGTCAGGTTTATAAAAACAAAATAAAAAAACATGTTCTTACAGACAGAGAAAAAGAAGTGTTGAAACTGGTTGTTGACGGTTATTCCAGCAAGGAAATTGCAAGCCTGCTGGGCATATCTGAAAACGGCGTGGAAAAACACCGGAAAAATTTATATCTAAAACTTGATGTGGAAAATGTCGTACAACTCGTCAGAGTAGCTATTTATCACCGTTTAGTTGAGATATAGGGATATTTATATCTATTTTACAGCCGCTATCAGGCAGTGAATAAATATGAAAAACTCCGTTCAGGCCGGCAACCCGGTCTTTAATTATCCGGAGGCCTATACCTGTTTGTTTTCGATTAATGTCAAATCCTTTTCCATTATCTTCGACAGTCAGTTTCAAGAAACTTTCGCAACTCCATAATGATATTTTAGCTGCGGAAGCTCCGGAATGTTTGACGATATTACTGGTAGCTTCCTGGATGATCCTGTATATTTCCAAAGCATGTTTTTCGGATATATGCTCCGGAATGTCTTCTATTTGGAGATCGATATCAATATTGTTTTTATTCGCTTTCGAGACATAATCGGATATGATTTCCGGTAGACTGGCGTACTTGAACAGGGGCGGGATCAACTCGTGGGATATATTCCTTATTTCGTTATGCAGGTTCTCTAACTGGATGGAAATATTTTCAGGCATTTGCATCGCTTTTCTCAACTGGACGTCTATGCCAAGTAATCTGTTTGCGACGCTATCGTGCAATTCTTTAGCCAGTCGCTCCCGTTCAGCCTCCAGTCCGTTCAGATAAGAACGCATCGCGTTCAGTTCGGATTTGGCGATTACAGATTGAAATTCAAGGTCTTTTTGTTTTATTTCATTCGACAGCAATATGGTTTCTTTCTCTTTTTTTAGCCGGAGCGTCCTGTTATACAGGAAGAATACCAGCAACAAAACAATAATGAACAAAGCGCCGCCGGTTATCCGGATCTTGGTTTGTTGTTCCTTTTCTTTTTCTATCCGGAGTTCTTTTATTTTCAATTCCTTTTCGGCGGTTTCATATTTTATATCCAGGTCTTTTATGATCTGGCTGTTGGATTCCTGTATATACCGGTTCTTCAATTGATGGGCGAGTTCGACATATTTCAAGGCTTTTTCATAATCGCCCGTGGCCTTGTACAGGTCGATATATTTCCGGTATATGTCGTTATATCCGTTTTGATATTCCGGTCTTCTGGCGCCGAGAATGTCTATAATATCCCGGGCCTTGTTCAGTTCCCGTTCAGCTTTGCCGTATTGATGTTTCTCGATATCTACTGCCGCATCGTATATGTGTATAAAGGCTAATTGCAAGGAATCCTTCGGGTTGCATATCTTTTTTGCCTGTGCCATATAGCCGTCAATAAGCGTCCAGTTTGCTTTTCCCCAGGCGGCTCGAGCTTCTATTTCAGCCAGTTTTGCATATATAAAGAACATTTTTTCCCGGTATGTTCTTTCTTTGACGGAATCCAGCGACTCATACACGCCTATGGCATGGCGATAGTAGTATTGAACCGAGTCTGAAAAAGTCCCCGTTTCTCCATACAGATCTTCATAAAGTCCTCCTGCAATCTCGTCTATTGTCATATCCGCATACGCTTTATCGTCTTTATCCGTCGTGGAAACAGATTTCATTTTGCCGAGGATCTTTTTTATTTCGGCATAGTTTCGCTTGTTAAAATGGTTGATTGTCATGTTTCGTAAAATGCGGATTATGCTGCGGGGATCCTTTACTTTTTCATAGTATTCTATTGCTTTGTAAAAATAGATATGCGCCGTATCGGACTGTCTTAATGCGCCATGATATTCTCCTGTTGTTCTATAATAATCGGCAAGGATCCTTGGATCGACAATCCTGTTTATATAAGGTTTTACCGAATCAAGGTATAATCGGGTGGCAGGCAATTCGTCGCAATAAGAGAAGTATGCGGCAGCGTGGGCATATAGCCTCGACAGCTCATTGTACGCCTTTTCCTTTTTAGCTTCCGGTATTAGTCGCAGGCAAATGATATTCCGGTATTTTTTTAGGGCCGGGCTATTCCGCACAATACTGTCTATACGGTACCTGTCTCCGAATGGCGTCTTTTTGTTTTCAATTATCGCAATCAAGGAGTCAAGGACAGGGTCTTTGTCTGTTTGCCGGTTTGCCTGCGGATATAGCAAGGGTGCGACCAAAAGCAAGCCAATTGCCGTTATTGTTCTGAGTTTGTTCATGGTATGAGTACTTTTGTCGTGTGCTAAAATTCAATCTTTTATTTCCTTTTTTATAAACCCAATGTATTTAAAACTGTAGTAACTACTCAGGTAGAAAAATAAGGGATAGATTCACGCTTTTGCCAGGCAGGATAAAGCCGGATAAACCCCTTGTCCGTTTTTGATAGCGGCGTCAATAATAGAGCGAATCCTGGCAAAGCGACCCCCCCCTTGCCGTCTCTGTTGCGGAACTGACCGGATACTTTGGTCTTGACTTTAATATTTTGTATAGCTCTTTCAGAGCCGTTGCTATCGGGCGGAACCTCCTGGTGATACAGGAAAGTCAGGATGCCGTTCCTGTTTTTACCAGCTGGCGAATCAGGCCTGTTCCCTGCGATGAAAAGCAGGATACACGGGCGGAATTTCAACCTCCTGGCGGACAGTACCGGGCGCCTCAACGGCATGCAAATCATGGCCGCAATTCCTGCAATAACCGGCAACAAGCTCTATTACTTCGTCAGGGCGGGCGCTCGTCGACAAGGTGCGACCCTCGTGACCGCATTAACCGCCCGGCTTCTTCCCGCTTTTTGAACGTGAAGAATTCCCCTTGCTTCTGCCGGTGTCATGAGAGAGAAGTGGAACTTGCAAAACTGCTACGACCGTTTTTTAACAAAGACAACTCCTCCTGCAAGGATGCGATTTGTTGCTTCATCCGCTCGTATTCCGGCACAGGTATTGATATCATCTCTTCCATGATGCGAATGTAATAATATTTTTTTATAATATTCAAATAATTGTCAAACCTTTTTTAGTACCTGAATAAGTACGGAACACAAATAGTTTTAATTATTTTGAACATAAATAGTTTGATTACCAATAATAATAGTCGCATAAATAATATAACTAATTTCTATCTCGCACTTGGTTACCAATTTATATACAAATTAATTTCAAACCGTACCAGTGAAGGGAGTATCGTAAAAGTCCCATAAAAGTATATATTTAAAATGAAAGAAAAAAATTTATCGTTTTATTTTTTAATTGATGGCGATAAAGATCCGTCCGGATGCATTTGACGCCCCACCCTAACGGACAATGTGGTATTATTACTTCACAAAAGAAAAACCCGGCCAGAAAACAGCCCTGAAAATTTGAACGGGCAAAATTTAAACAGTTTCCAACAGTCAACGGGCATTTGCAGTCATCCGTAAAAGTTAAAAAAAACTGGAATCCATGATCCCTTTGTACTTTTTATTGAAAGAATAAAGTATCGGAGGATTATACAAACTTGCATTTTTCACTTCATCCAATTGTATAACAACGCCTGAAGCCAGAGCTTTACGCTGAAAGTTTCTCCTGTCAAGACCTCTTCCCAAAACAGTTTCATATATTTTCCTCAATTCGCTGATTGCAAATTTTTCCGGAAGTAATTCCGCTCCAATAGGCAATACGGGCAAGATCGATTTAATTATCTCCAAAGACACCCTTATTATATTTTTATGGTCAGAGTATAGATCAGGCAGATTCTCAATATCAAACCACTTGGCAATATCTTCGTCCTTTACGGATAGTTTTACATTATCGTATTTCACAAAAGCATAATATCCCAAGCTAACAAATCGCTGAAGAAACCATTCCTCGTTTTTCTCGCTATATTCTCCCCTTTGTGCATTCCGATCGATATACTCTGCATTCTGTTCCATTTTTGTTCTTTGAGGATCGCTGAACAGGTAAAACTGTTTTAAATATGCCTCTTTTATACCTGTTCTGGAATCCAAAATCCTAAAAGCGGCGTCATCCGAACTTTCGTTCTTGAACATAAAACCTCCCGGCAACTGCCAATATCTGCTAAAATCAAATTTATTCAACAGTATGCGTAATTTTCTCTTGTAAAAGCTAAAAATCACACAATCTATAGAAAATCCCGGATGAATATTGTCTTTTGTATACGGGGCAAATAAACTGCTACGATCCTTTTTCATACCCTTTTTACTCGTTTAACCAGCGTTCTTCTCTAAATTCACCAATACGCTTTACCAATGTGCATTATAAAAAACCGGATAAAAATATGCGATTTACAAGCGTGTAGAATAAACGCACACCCTGGTAAACCAAAACAAGACCGCGAAAAGAACAAAAGAAAACGATACGAAACTCCAAACTTAAAAGCAGGAAGAATACTCAACCCTGTTCTTGTGAAACAATTCTGCGGTTTTGGCATACACAAAGATAAGCCTAATAACCGGCATTACCCAAATATTGTTGAACAAGTGCGACAAATCAGCGACAGCCATTGTAAAAACACTCGCCGGCATAGACGCTTGAACTGCCCTGTTATAATGAGAACCGGGCAATTCGTTCAAACATGTACCCACCCTGCAATCCCGCCAATAACCGGTATTGATAAGCTACCTGCCGTATTTACGGTTAAGGATGACGGAATAAATACAAATCAAACGACGGGTATGGCTTTTGGTAGCGGTCTTAAATCTATCCTGATTTTTATTCTCTAATTTTGCAAAATTATTGAATAATCGCCGTAACTTTGGAGGCTAATTCAATATTTAATGACAATAACCATGGAAAAAAGAAAGAACCTGTTTTTATCAATTATTTGTACCTGTATATTTCTTTTCAACAATAGCCTGTTTGCCAAAGAGTTGGAGAAGCCGTTCAGAGACGACGGGGAGTTGTTTAAAGTCGCCATTGCAGGTTATACTTTTGTTAACTTCAATCTGGACGAAACATTAAAGATGATGCAGGAGGTGGATGTACACTATCTTTGCATCAAGGATTTCCACTTGCCGCTAAACAGTACAGACGAGGCAATTGCCGCGTTTCATACAAAACTTGCAGCCCATGATGTAACGGGATATGCAGTTGGGCCTATTTACATGAAGACAGAGGAAGAGGTGGACCGCGCTTTCGATTATGCAAAACGGGCAGGAGTAAAACTTATCGTAGGCGTTCCCAACCATGAAGTACTCCCTTATGTGGAACAAAAAGTAAAGGAATATGATTTTAAATACGCTATTCACCTGCACGGGCCGGATATTAAATTATATCCGAACGCAACGGACATTTACGAACATGTGAAAGGCCTTGACTCCCGTATTGGCATGTGCCTCGACATTGGCCATGACGCCCGCGATGGACAAGACCCTGTTGCCGACCTGAAAAAATACAAGGACCGCGTATTCGATATTCACATGAAAAATACTACGGCGGCGACCAAAGAAGGAAAAACAGGGGAAATAGGGCGTGGCATAATAGATATTCCGGCTTTTGTGAAAATGCTTCGCGAAGTAAAATATTCGGGAGCTTGCAGTCTGGAGTATGAGCGTAACATGAAAACTCCTTTAGCGGGAATAGCCGAATCTATCGGTTATTTCAGGGGAGTGATAGACGCCACGAAATAAAAATCCATTGGCAGGCTAAAACCGGTTTTATGAAAATCATCCTTCTTGTCATTGGCAAAACGGATACAAGCTATTTTATCGATGCTGTCGGCGAATATCAAAAACGGCTGGAACGTTATATCCCTTTTGAGATACAGGTTATACCCGATATAAAGAATGCCGGAAGTCTTGGCCCTGAGCAACAAAAATACAAGGAAGGGGAACTTATTCTTAAAAACCTGCAAGCGAGCGACCATCTGGTTTTATTGGACGACAAGGGGAAAGAATACACTTCCATGCAATTTGCAGCCTATATCGAGAAAAAGATGCATACTGCGGCTAAGCGACTGGTATTCCTCACCGGCGGCCCCTATGGCTTTTCACAACCGGTATATGATAAAGCGAACGAGAAACTTAGCCTTTCCCGTATGACTTTTTCGCACCAGATGGTACGGCTGATATTTGCAGAGCAATTATACAGGGCCATGACGATTTTGAATAACGAACCTTATCATCATGAGTAGGATGCAAGCAGGAGTCCCGGAAGTTTTCCAGGCGGTTTTTGTCACAGGTGTTTGCGTAAATAGATGTAAAACTGTGATTTATAGTTGTATATCAACAATATAAGTTATGGAAAAGATATGATTTAAGGATTAGGATCAAGGTCGGGACAGCCTTTTCCGATGTATTTGGAAAAGAAAATACCGCAGAACTCCCCCGGCCCGTTTGGTTAATCAAACCAGGGCACGCACAACATCACAAAAATCTTGCTTGCAGCCCTGAAACTGACGCCTGCAGACAACACAAGTGACATGACAAACTGAATTGCAGCGTTGTCATAGCGGTGATATTTTGGACGCTTCCCGCGAAACAACAGGCGCCCCGGCTTCCTGCCAGTCCGACAGCTGCTTCAAAAGAGAATCCGCATATTTGCAAATGGCTGCATGCTGTTTTATATCAATCCGTCCCGTTTCCAGAAAGCGTCCAGCCTGGGTCTTTAGCGT
>JAISSD010000075.1 GCA_031273295.1 Prevotella sp. | reverse complement strand
ATTTTGTGGTGGATAAACCTCCTACGCAAAAAGAATTCCTATTGAATATGGAACAGAAAATGACCGATGAAGAATTTTTGGGCGATACAAATATGCTGTTGAGACCGAATGAAATATACAATCCGCATGAAGCATACGAATGGGTTAAAAGCCGGTTAATAGAAAATCTTGACGAACGGTAGCGCTGGATGCGGAAATTATACCTACTTTTGAAGTTGAAATTCAATATTATGGATACGGTAAAGAAATACAAGCGGTTGCCCTACGGCAATTCGGATTTTAAGAGGATAAGGACAGAAAATTATGCTTACGTGGATAAAACGATGTATATAGAAATGTTGGAAAACGAATCCAATCCGAATCAATTTTTCATCCGTCCGCGCAAGTTCGGCAAAAGTTTGTTGTTTATGACGCTGTCGTACTATTACGACATCAACGAAGCAAAAAACTTCGAGCAACTGTTCGGAGACCTCTATATCGGCAAGCATCCCACGCCTGAAAGGAACGCGTATGCGGTATTGAAGTTTGACTTTTCGGGGCTGGATACGTCAGGCGAAAAAGAATTTATGAAGTCCTTTTCCCAAAATGTGCAGGATACGGTTTACGATTTTCTGGATACCTACCGGCATATTTTTCCCGACAGCGCCACCCTTATTCAGAAAATAGAACACGAACGCAGAGGTGTCAGCTCATTGGAAATCGCCTTTAATGCGGTAAAATCGGCTGGAAAACAGATATACGTCATCATCGACGAATACGACCATTTTGCCAACGACCTCATCGCCATGGGCACCCGCCTCGGAAACAATTTCTATAAAGCCATGATCGCAGCCAACGGCTTGGTGCGCGACTTTTACGAACGGATAAAGGCAGGCGCCAAATCATCCATCGTGAACCGCACCTTTATCACCGGCATCTCGCCCGTGATGCTCGACGATCTTACCAGCGGCTACAACATCGCGGTTATCCTTACACTGAACCCCAGATACAACGAAATGATGGGCTTCACACAGGAAGAGGTGGAGTGGCTGATGCGGGAAACGGGCGTCAACCCCGATCATATCACCATAGACATGCAGGCGTATTACAACGGCTACCTGTTTCACAAGGACGGGGCGCATCGCGTATATAATCCATCCATGATACTGTATTTTTTTGAACAGGTATTGCAATTCAGTAAAACGCCTGAAAATATCATCGACCTGAACCTGAAAACGGATTACGGACGCTTGCGCCGGCTCATTCAAAACGACCGGAATCGCGATACGCTGTTGCGAATCGTAAAGGAAGACGGCATCGCTGCCGAGTTATTGCAAAAATTCTCCATCGACATGCTCAACGACGATGATTACTTTGTATCCCTGCTGTTTTACATGGGTTTGCTGACTATCAAAGAGCCGTATTTATACCAGTTGAAACTGGTTATTCCCAATTACTCCATTAAAACGCTGTACTGGGAATATATCATGAAATTAACCAGGGAAACTTCCCCAGATATGAATATAGAAACCCGACAGCTGAATGAAGCGATCTACGATTTGTCGGTGAAGGGCGATCCGGACAGTTTCATCTCTTACATTTCCCAAAACGCTTTTGCCAAACTCTCCGACCACGACTTGAAACAGTTCGACGAGAAGTATATACAGATTCTCTTACTTTCCTACCTGTTTATGAGCAAGGCGTATGTGCCGATGAGCGAATACGAAGCCGTACCGGGGCGTGCGGACATCTATCTGCAACGCAGCCCGCTGTTTCCTGAAATTAAATATGAATGGCTGCTGGAATTGAAATATTGCAAAACCGGCGCCAAACCTGCTGAAATCGCCGCACAACAAAAAGCGGGAGAAGAACAGATCAATCAATACCTTGCTTCGCATCGTTTGGGCGAACGTTCCGATCTGAAAGCCGCCGTTATTGTGTTTACAGGCAAGAACAAATATAAAATAATACCTGTCCAATGATAACAGCTAATATATGAAAACGACAACATTCGTTTCTTTTTCCCTACTAATGTGTATGGGTGGTTGCGTGGTGATTACGGAAACGCCGGAAGTACCGGAAACGCCGGAAGAGAGCCATGCGGTATACTATGTAGCGACCGGCGGTAGCGATACGGCGGGCGACGGATCGGAGGCGAATCCCTGGCAAACGGTGAGATACGCCATGGAGCATACGCCTATCGAGGGAGGGCATGAAATCGTTGTCAAAACAGGCGTTCACCCAAGTATCGGCTACATCACTACCCAATTTGAGACGCCCGTCCTGCTGCGCGCCGAAACGCCCTATAAAACAACCCTGCAAGACCCCAAAGGGCATCGCGCCGGATACTTGTACGGCGCTAAAAATATCACCATCTCAGGGTTCAATATCGCCGGCAATCCCCATTGGAACGACGACGGAAAAAGCGCCTGGAATCAAAACGCTTACGTCTTCCAGATCGACAAGTGCGAAAACATCGTACTCGAAAACAATATCCTGCACGATAGCTACAACAACGACGTATTGAAACTCAATAACTACTCCTATAATTGCGAAGTCCGGGGTAATATCTTTTACAACCAACAGCCGGCGCCCGGGCATCAGCTTATCGACGCCAACCAGGTTTACAAATGCGTCATAGAAGACAATATCTTTTTCAATAATTATCCCGCTTCGGGACGGGAACAATCCATCAACGCTTCCGGGTTTATCGTCGTTAAATCGTCGGTATTGAGGATGCAGATCGAAAGCGGCGAAATCACCCTGGCAGAGGCTATGGATAAGGGTTCGAGCCGTATTTCGATTGCCTGTAATGTCTTCCTCAACTGGTTCGGGCGGACTGACCAGCCCATGATACTGCTTGGCGAAGACGCACTGCCACTATACGAAGTGAACAATTGCATGGTGGAAAACAATCTCTTTATCCACAACGAAGTGTATGCCACCAAGGAGGAAAACCTCCAGTATGAAAAAGACCATACCGCCAACCGGATCGGCGGGACATGGGCTATCAAGGGAGTCAACAACGTCAACTTCAGGGCAAACACCATCACCGGATTTATACAGCATGGCTGGCATAGCTACAACAATGGCGACGGACATTTCGGCTATGCCCTCCGCGTAGCCATTGAGAGCGCCAATCTGAACGGTAGCCCGGCCACCAATCCGGCCAATAAAGACATTACGATCAGCAACAATATTTTCAGCGTCCCCGTAAAATCAGTCAGGGGAGAGGGACAACTGGGAATCATCGTCGGCGGCAGGAAAGATTGGTTGGAAAGCGGGAAGATCGACAACAATGTCTATTACAATTGCGGAATGCCTCTCCGCGAGGGCAGTTCGGCTGCCTCGGACGCTCTTACCTTTTCCATGGACATCCATAAGATCGTCGGCGACCCGCTTCTGGAAACGGATTTAAGCTACGGCAAGGTCATTACCCCCACCTGGAATTCCGTAACAAACCGCTTCGCCGGCTCTTACACCTCCATCGAACAGGCAAGAATAGACCTGATAAACAAATTCGGCACGCCTCTCTCAAAGGATTCGCCCGCCCGAGATGCCGCCGACAACGCCAATATGCCCGATAACGACATCCTGCACAACCTGCGCGGCGCCAAGCGCGACATAGGAGCCGTAGAGATACAGCCGCTGTAGAGACGTTGCCTGCAACGTCTCCGATCCGCGCAGGCTTATTAATTTTATAAATATGGACGTTATCGGAGAAATATATGGTACGCGAAAAAACGGACGAAGAGAGGGAAAAAGAGAAAAGCGGCTACATTGAAAAGAAAGAAACGCAATCCGAAATACCGTTTTAAATCCCATTTTATCGCCTCATAAATCATCCGGAGCAAGGAAACATGCTCCGGATTTTTTTTGCTCTTTCATGTTCCAATAGTGTTCCTTTTTTGTTCCTTTTTTGCTCCTTTTTTGTTCCTTTTTTGCTCCTTTTTTGCTCCTTTTTGTTCCTTTTTTGTTCCTTTCTACCCCGTTTTCAGGCAAAAAAAGGCCAAAATGGTGGAGTAAAAGGGCAAAAAAGGGGGCAAAAAGAGGTTAGTCCACCCCGAGTTATCAAAGAAAAAAGAGGTTGCAAGCGAACAAACAATAACAGCCTAATGAAACCATAAAAAACACGAAATCAACCCTTTCCATTCTTATTACTCTCTTTCTTCTTTC
>JAISSD010000243.1 GCA_031273295.1 Prevotella sp. | reverse complement strand
CTTGCCTTCAACACACCGTCCGAATCCTCGAACATGTAAATCGTAACGTCGTTAATCGCGGCTTCGTCACCGACCGCATCCACAGGACTGTTTTCGTCTGTGGTTGCACCGGCATAGGTCACGCTTCGACCGGGAGCGGGAAAACTGAAGGTCAAAGTCCCTGTCTGTCCAATTGTCTCCGGCCTGGAGACAGACTCTTCACTGCTGCAACCGGACAACAACCCGGAAGCAAGAAGAGCTACTGAAATAATCGCTTTTTTCATAAGTTTGAATTTAGTTAATGAGTTTTATATATAATAATTTTATCCAACAAATATATTCAATCCGGGTGGATAAGCAATTACATATTTCCGCCTTTTTATATTCAATTAGCGGAATTCGGGATTGAAATCAAACGAGGAGGGCGCTTTTTATGCCTGTGACGCCACTGGCTGGTCTTCTCTTCAAGGCAATTTAAAGAATTTAAGGAAATTGAGGAAGCTGAAACATCTGCTCAAACCGGGGCATGTCATTCCAACTGAAAGGAAGAGGCCAAAGGAGGCGTGAATTGTCGCTTTACAAAAGAAAAAACCGGCCTGAAAACAGCCCGGGAAATTTGAGCAGGCAAGATTTAAACAGTTTCTTGATAAAAAATCATAATATTCCGGCTTTAATTACTCCATAAGTAATATGACACGCCTTTCCATGTCAAAAAAAAGTGTTTACTTTGTGCAACTTATTCAATTACATATAAAACAAACATAAACAAGTCGAAAGGATATGTCGGAAGATGCTTTTAAGAAGATAGTTTCACATTGCAAAGAGTATGGTTTTGTATTTCAGTCCAGTGAAATATACGACGGATTGAGCGCCGTGTATGATTACGGACAAATGGGTGTGGAACTGAAAAACAATATCAAAAAATACTGGTGGGACAGTATGGTGCTGCTGCACGAAAATGTAGTGGGTATAGACTCGGCCATCTTTATGCACCCTGCCATCTGGAAAGCTTCGGGACATGTGGATGCGTTCAACGACCCTTTGATTGACAACAAAGACAGCAAAAAACGTTATCGCGCCGATGTATTGATAGAAGAGTACCTGGCAAAGATTGACGATAAAATAAACAAGGAAGTAGAGAAAGCGGCGAAAAGATTTGGCGACAGCTTCGACGAAGCCATGTTTCACCGGACAAACCCGCGTATCCTTGAAAATCAGGCGAAACGCGACGAAATACATGCCCGCTTTGCAAAAGCGTTGAACGACAGCAATCTGGAGGAGCTTCGCCGGATTATCATTGATTGCGAGATAGCGGATCCGATCAGTGGAACACGCAACTGGACCGATGTGCGTCAGTTTAACCTGATGTTCATCACCGAAATGGGATCTACCGCCGACGGTGCGATGAAAGTGTATCTGCGTCCCGAAACGGCACAGGGTATTTTCGTAAACTTCCTGAATGTGCAGAAAACAGGCCGTATGAAGATACCGTTCGGTATAGCGCAGACAGGCAAAGCATTCCGTAACGAGATAGTTGCCCGTCAGTTTATTTTCCGCATGCGCGAATTCGAACAGATGGAGATGCAGTTTTTTGTTCGTCCGGGCGAAGAGCTGGAATGGTTCGCAAAATGGAAAGAAATCCGTATGAAATGGCACAAAGCGCTGGGATACGGGGACAACAAATATCGTTTCCACGACCACGACAAACTGGCACACTACGCGAACGCGGCTACCGATATCGAGTTTGAGATGCCGTTTGGATTCAAGGAAGTGGAAGGCATCCACTCCCGGACAGATTTCGACCTGGTCAGCCACGAAAAATATTCCGGTAAAAAATTACAATATTTCGATCCCGAACTCAATAAATCGTATACTCCTTACGTTATTGAAACATCTATCGGAGTCGACCGTATGTTTTTGTCTATTATTTCAGCGGCATATACGGAAGAAGAACTGGACGGCGGCGAAACACGCGTGGTATTGAAATTGCCGGCTGCATTGGCGCCAATCAAGCTAGCGGTGTTGCCGTTGGTAAAAAAAGACGGGTTGCCGGAAAAAGCCCGTGAAATCATTGACAATCTGAAATTCGATCTCAAATGCCAGTATGACGAAAAAGACAGTATAGGTAAACGTTACCGCCGTCAGGACGCCATCGGCACCCCTTATTGCGTGACCGTAGACCATCAGTCTACGAAAGACAATACTGTGACTGTCCGCTACCGCGATACAATGGAGCAGGAGCGCGTGGCAATAGATAAACTGGCTGATATAATAGCCGACAAGGCAAGTATGAAAAACTTATTGAAAACAATATAAAATAATTATGGGTTATAAATCATGTATATCCATTGTCTGTAACCCGCAACTATAAAAATATGAATAAAAAACTGTTTGCTTCAATTACCTTGTTCTGCTCATTGACATTATTCGCATCATGCGGAATGGATGACAACACCTCCGATATAGACGAGGAATGGAAAGCCTATAATGAGCAACAGGTGGCGGATGTTTCCAAAAATACGGATTATCAGCCACGCAAATCCCAGAGTGATAACGGCTCCATATATTTCAAGTATATAGATTTTTTTGCCGAAACAGCTACCAAATCCACTAAAATAACAGACGATGGAACGCCCTATTTTACTGATAGCGTAGCTATCCGCTACGAAGGGTCTTTTTTATTGAAAGACGGTACAAAATACACCTTTGACACAACAGAGGGGGACAATAACGGAAGGATACTGCGTTCGCGGGTTTCCGGTTTTGTAGACGGATTCGCTACCATGCTCCAGCACATGCACAAAGGCGACCAGGTAGAGGTTGTGATCCCTTACCTGCTTGGATATGGAACTTACGGGAATTATAGCGGAAGCGTTCAAACAATACCGGGTTACACGACCCTGAGGTTCAAGATATACCTGCTGGATATTATACCCGATAATCCTGACGAATTTAAAAAATAGCATTGCCCGGACGAAAAAAATGTGGCGTGAAAGATCAGTCTTTTGCGCCGTTTTTATTTCGCCTTATCCGGTTTTAACCCGCTAGCTTCCTGCCGGTCTTCCTTTTTTCTTTTTACGTATACTGCCTATCAGAAGCTCCTGCAACTTCTCGGGGGTTATATTAGTCTCTATTTTACCCTTGCTTACAAACGATATCCTGCCTCTTTCTTCCGATACAACAATAACCCTGGCGTCTGTTTCCTGAGAAACGCCTATAGCCGCCCTGTGCCTCAATCCGAAAGATTTTGGAATATCTTGATTCTGGGCGACAGGAAGGATACAACCTGCGGCTTTGATCCTGTTTCCCCCTATGATCACAGCCCCGTCGTGCAAAGGCGTATTCTTGAAGAAAATATTTTCGATAAGGCGGGCGCTTATATCCGCGTCCAACGCTTCTCCCGTGTCGGCGTAATTGCCAAGTTTTATCTCCTGCTCTATCACGATCAACGCCCCGGTATAAGTCTTCGCCATATTCATACAAGCCAGCGCCAAGGCGGTGATCACGGAATCGTTCAGTTCCCCGGTATCTTTGGAACTGAATATTTTGGTGATAAAGCGAAACGTGCGGTTCGATCCCAGAGATATAAGAAAACGTTTTATCTCGTCCTGAAATATGATGATGAGGACAAACAAGCCGAAGTCGGTGAACTTGTCGAGGATAGCGCCCATCAACCGCATCTGCAATACCTGCGAAATAAGCACCCACAGAACAATAAACGCCAACACGCCTTTGAAAATCGCCCCCGTACCGGATCTGGAAACAATCCGGTACAATTGGTACATTACCGTCGCGACCAGCAGGATGTCAATAATATCTTTTATTCCGAAATTTTCCATTATCAGGATGTAACAATATAAAAAAACAAACGCCAAAGATAGCGGATTTCTTTCAGACCCGCTCTAAAAAAACGCCCCGGTCTTCTTAAAAAATCTTTTATTCAAGCATCCGGTTCATCACAGGTTGATGTGGAGGAAACAAACTTCTGTAAGGTTCGTCAAGTTCGTTTGTCCTGTAACCGAACAGTAAGCGGCAAAGAAAACGGATATCTTTCACCTCCGGATTTGCTCCGGCACGGGGATTTCTTTTGGCATACAGACCAACCAGGAATTCCGCGTTCATGATCCGCGCCATCCCCGCAATATCATACTTTTCGGGAAATCCATCCATGATTTGTTCTTCAACTATGGCTTTGAAATCCGTGAATGTCTTTTGCACGCAGAGATCCTTGTTCCGGAACAATCCGTCATACGTCCTGTAGGCGTCTCCAATGTCGGGATGAGCGTCCAGTATCTTCTTCAACGGATACAAAGGCATGTCTCCCTTTTCGAAAACTTTCTCATAGCCATATTTTTCGTAGAAGCCATATAGCCGTCTTTCCGCCGGCACAAGGATAGACAAGGGTATTCCTCTTTCTTCAATCACTTCATGCGCCTTGTGTATCAACCGTCCCATATACCCTCTTTTCCGGTATTCAGGCAGCGTGCACAGCCCGGCCAGATAGGCAAAAGGAATTTCTTCTCCATAAAACGTAATGACGTAAGGCAACATTTGCAAGGATGCGACGGCTTTATCCCCTTCAAAGCAGATCAATGTATTTTCATTTTTATACTTGTACTTGAAAAGTATATCCAGAAATTCGTCGGTATCGCCAAAACAGACCTTCCACATCTGTCGAACCAATGGCATTGTGTATTCATTCGCAAATTGTATCATCTTTTCAGTTTATCACAGCCCCCTTATCCCTCCCAAAAAGAGGGAAGATACACAGAGTGCATATTTTTCAGTTACAGATTACAAATTTCCAGCCGCTTCGCTCCATTGGCACATTTACCGGTCGATGTATGGGCGCATTGAATTTATTTTTCCTGTTTCTTCCCTTTAAGGAATTATTACTGAATAACATAACGATTATCACATCATAAACACTTGTTTTACAATGTATTAAAAAACAATAACAGTTAATCTAATTCACAACAGTTCCCAAAGAGGCTGAAGAAGCCATCACTTTTCGTTCTTGTTAGCCGCCGGTATCAGTATCGCTTCTTCCAGAATTATATCCGGATAATACGACATCTTGGCTCTACGCAAGTTGTCGAGTCCCATATCCTCTTCCCTGTTGACGTACATGAACCCCGATGCTTCGTGTTCGAGAAACTGCTGGTTAATAATAGTATAAGCTCCGTTCACATCGCCGAATGCCTTTTCCACATGTACCACAAAAGAGTCTTTGGTCAATGGTTCCCCGATTGTAAAAGCCACGATTTTTCCGTTTGCGCGGATGGCCCCGCCACATAGCCGCAGACTGTTGAAATGTTCAAGCATAAGCCTCGTGGCGATATAGTCGTATCGTCGGGTCATACTGATTCCGGAAATTGATTTTTCTTCCCATTCATCAAGCATTTTCACACATTCGGCCAACTCTTTCCCTGACGTCAGCGGGAAATATTTCCAATCGGGATTGTCGGCTTTAAAGCGGTTGATGTGATTTCGTTTGCTTTGCAGTTTTTTCCCCGAAAGTTTTATTAATTTTTCCGACAGATAGATGTACTCGTCATTATTCCGGTCGGGGAGGTAACAAAACCTGCCCGGCAACACCTTTTGTATGTTATCCCGCATAAGGGAAGTGATCCCTTTCATCCGGAACGGTATATTGTTGTCTGCGGCGTCTTCCGTTATCCGGTCAAAAGCATCTTTCAACGGCATCTTGCCTACAGGCATCATATAATAAATCTGCCCGTCGAAATCTTGAAAACGAATAAATACAGTCTGGCTCTCTATGGCAAACATTGTATTGAACTTGGCATTCCATGCAAACAGATTGGCAAAGGAGAAACTGCAGGCACGGTAAATATTTCCGGAAAAACAGGCGTCTATATCTTTTTTATCCGGTAATGTGATTGGTTTAAAATTCATCATAAAACTACTTTACATATTTCATGTGTACATAATTTGTTTTTAAAGGCCGCATGAAACTCGCAACATGTTCATGCTCTTTGGCGCAAGGTTTGCAGGCTCGTTTCATTTGCTCGACAAAGCTAATATAAATATTGTTATCAGGCAGTAGTAAAAAGATAATTTTTTGCCGGCGCTCATTATATCCGATAACATTTGCCAATGACATAATTTATGACGTAATTTGCATTTTATAAAGAATGATTCTATATAAGAAACTGTCATAAAAAATGTCGAATATAAAAAAAGTATTGGCGGTAGCCGAAACATCATATATAATACGCAAAGGACTGGTTTATGTCCTGTCCCAGTTATCCGGCGTGGGGAAGGTTGTGGAACTGAAAGAGATGGAAGATATAAATTATCAACTCAACATACTCCAACCCGACGCTATACTTGTCAACCCGATGCTTCTGGGGCATACATCGAAGCAAGATATACGCCAACAATTGAATCTGAGTAAGAACATCGCAATCATCGCACTGGTATACAACATCATTGACGAGCAATTTTATAAATCGTATGACGCGGTCATCAAGATAAACGATTCGGAATCAAAGATCGAAGACACATTGCTCAACTGCCTGAACAGGGATCAGTCCAACCTGATCGACCAGGAAGAACTCAGCGACAGAGAAAAAGAGATCCTTATCAGCGTGGTAAAAGGAATGAGCAACAAAGAAATAGCCGAGCATCACAATATTTCTATCCACACGGCGATAACGCACCGCCGGAACATAACCCGCAAACTGAAAGTGCATAGTATTTCGGGACTGACCATTTATGCTATAATAAACAAACTTGTGGACATATCCGAAATAAAATACCAGGACGAATAAAATCATCAACATCATGCAGAATATCACCATTATATTTAAGAAGACAATGAAGATGTCGGATTTGATAGACGCCGACTACCGGCTCTTGTTATTGCTCGGCCGCCTTAATATCTCTTTAGGATTTGGCGAAAAAAGTGTGGACTCGGTTTGCAGGGAAAACGGATTCGACGCCGACTGTTTCCTGTTTCTTGCCAACTATCAATCCAATAAATCCATCGTCAACATAGAAGAGACCTTCAAATCCCTTCCGCTGGCGCCGTTTCTCAGGTATCTGAAACAGTCGCACAGCTATTTTCTGGACAAAAGGCTTCCTGACATCCGCCGCAATCTGGAACTGGTTTTCAACACTTCGGAGAAAGAATTAAAAGATGTTGTTCTCAACTTTTTCGATGACTATACCAAAGAGGTGGAGGAACACATGCTATATGAGGATGAAGTTGTTTTCCCCTATGTATATTCCCTTATAAATGAATCCGGTGAAAAAAAATACTCCATCAACATATTCGAAGAAAGGCACAACGACATAGAGGGTAAAATGAATGACCTGAAACAGATACTGCTGAAGTATGTGCCGGGAACTGCCGACCAGATGCTGATGATAGACATTCTCACCAAGTTATATATGTCGGGGGAGGAGCTGGAGGCCCATACTTATATCGAAAACAACCTGGTGATACCGAGAGTAAAAGAAATAGAAAAGGGAACAGCCTGATTCTGTTTGTTTTGTCCCGAACCATTCTTTCAATTCACCGGTACCTGTTCCAATTTGACCGGTCGAACTGACGTTTGACTACGCCGATTTTGACTACGTCGATTTTGGCTCTGCCGATTTTGGCTCTGCCGATTTTGGCTCTGCCGATTTTCAATTCAATTCAATTCAAATTGTCGCACTTTAAAGAATTTTTAACACAAAGAGCACAAAGGTATCACAAAGGGCACAGGGAAAAAACGCTTTGTGTTCCTTGTGTATTCTTTGCGCCCTTTGCTATACCGTGTACGGCATGGTTTTGTGCATGGATATATGGTAAAAAGCAATGTCCGCCCGTTTTATTCAATGTTTTCTACAGATATGAGGGTAGTCTGGAACTTGAAGAAGATACCGGAACGGGGGCTGTCAGTAACGGCATACCCGCATCCATACCTGCCGGTGATACGGATCAAGGCTTCCGTTACGATGCCGGCGGACAGAAACATGTCATCTTGTGTAATGCAGAGAGAATCTCCGGTTATCGGATTGCCGCAAGTATCGTTTTCGAATGACGTTCATCAGGAGGTTGGATATTTGTCAACAATTATTTTTTTGAACTTATTGCTTTTTTCAGCTTAAAATACGCATATATCAGAGATATGGCTAAAATACCTGCAGCTAACAGAAATCCATATCCTCCCGAATAATATTGCGCAATGTAAAAAGCGATTCCGATAAACAGCATATTCATGACTGTCATTTTTATAACGCTGCGATTCCATACAAAACCCGAAATACTTTTACCCACAAAAAATACCATCGGCAAGTAAACCGCATAGGCTATCAGATAAGCGATACCCGTGGCGTCAAGCCCGTGTTTTGGAAATAACAAATATCCCGATAACAGGTAAACAACGTAAAACACAATCTCCGTCGCTAAAAAAGCGGCGCCCCTGTTTTTAGCCAGCATAATAAATGCCAGCGGCCACCCGAGCGCCTTAAAAAAAGACCCTAATATCTGCCACCTCAAAACGCCGCCGGCACGCCCGAATTCCGGGCTGTAAAGCGCCGACAAGGCAAAACCGGCAAACAGCAGCATCCCTACAATAACAGGTGAAGCTACCACCAGAATAATATAACTTTGCTCGTTTACCAGTTTTTCCACTTTCCTGTTTTCGTTTGCGATAGCCGACAGCCGCGGAAAAAAATCAGCGCCCATCGACCGGAGAACAAGGCTCAGATAAATGTTTGTAATCGCCCATGCAGACTGAAATAACCCGGCAGCGTCAATATCAATATTCCGCGAGACATAAGCCCTGACAAGGAACATGCTTGCCGTTCCTGCAAATCCGGCCATGACAATAAAAAAACCCAGCTTCAAAGTCGTCAAACCGGATTTGAACGCCTCTCCGTTATTTATGCCGGCTTTCGCCATACGCAGTTTCCGGTAATAATATTCCACACACAAGAACGATATAAGCCCCGTGCCCGCCAAGGCAGGAACAATCCCTTTTATCCCGAAAAAATAGTAGACAGGCGCCGTGAATAAAAGGCCGAGAACACTTCCCCAAATAGCAGACTTCACCAGTTCGGATATTTTCCGCATTCCTTGCAGTACAGTCGAACGTCCTGTAGTAAGAACAGCCAGAAATACGCAGACAGACAAGGCGGCCACATGGGAAGCAAACCCGCTGTCGCCGAAAGCCCGGATACTGACAGGATATGAAAAGGCAACGCAAACCAATAAGCCCAGCAAGGCTGAAACGCGGAACCACCAATTGAACCCGGATACCGTTTTGTAAAGTATATTTTTATCTTCCCTGCTGTTTGATTCGGCGATCTCTTTCACTCCGGCAGTGTCCATCCCCATAGTGCAACCGGAGCGTATCATATCTATGACAGACTGATAAATACCGATAACCCCTACCCCGAAAGCGCCCAACAAGACAGCTACTATCTTGGCGCGGATAATGCCAATGAGGATAACGAATACCTGCGAACCGCCAAAAACAGCGGTGGATTTAAGTATTTGATTATATGACGAATCGTTTTTTTCCAATCCCGACGCTTATTTATTGCAAATCTATTGTTTTTTGACGACTAAATTCACTTTTATTGTTTTTTGATTTGCATTTCCGTTGATTTATTTTATCGGAACAGGCGATTGATAATTTACTCTTCCCTGTACAATTTCACAGTATCGACAAGGATTTGCCATTTCTCGATTTTTTCCGCCAAGGTCATCCTTGCATTGGCCGGACTGGGAGAAGGCAAGGTTATAAATATTCTGTCAGGGTCGAAGCCGACATATTTTCGATAAAACTCTTCGGCTTTTCTGGCAGTGAAAAAGACATGCTTGATTTGAGGACATTTCTTGTAAAACTTTTTGAAATCGTTGGGTTTTTCATTCTTGATATTGCTATCAAGACTCCCCGTTCCTTCACACGATTCGAGCACATCCCAGATAGCGATGTTATTCTGTTCAAGCAAGGCGTTCTTCTCCGCGTAATTATCAGGAAGCGGTTTATCAAACAATGTAAAAATGATTTTCCAGAACTGATTGCTTTTATGTCCGTAACGCTCCTGTTTTCTCAAGGATTCTTCGCTGGGCATTGTTCCCAGTATCAGTATACGGGACTTTTCTCCGGCTATGGGTTTGAAAGCTATTTTTCTCATAATTGCGCATATTTAAGCAAGGGGCAGGAATTAACCAAGATATTTTAACGCCCCCCCTTTCAATCGATGCTTCCTGCCAGACTTGTTTTTCATTTCGGCATTATCCAAAACGAAATACCGGCTTCCTGTCCCTTTTCTGTCAAAAAAAAATTTAACCGAAAAGAGACATTAAAAATACAAAAATAAAACCTTGTAATTACAACAAAAAATATTTTATAGAATTTATGGAAACCGTTTGATTTTAGTCAATAAAGCATTTTGTCTATAAAACGGCCATTTGTCTACCGGAAATTTTATCGTTCAGGTATGAAAAATAAACAATTTCAGAACTCCAATACTAATGGTTTTAAATGCCTGTAAAACCGCATTTATACGTAAATTAATTATGCTGGTATTTATGCGTTACTATGCAAGTGTGCGAATCATAAACAACTGATTATTAGCTATCATATGTCGTAATCCGACGCGGATTATCTTGTTTGTTATTGCATTTTAATTTGCGATAGTATTGGAGTTCTGAATTTATAGCTAAAAAGCCCGCGCCAAAAAAGCGGGCTAAAAGCGGCGGCAAACATTGAGAATTGTAGTTAATCAATAAAATGCACCTGCTTTAAAGCGGCGGCAAAATCGCGTATGCCTTGCTGTATTTTTCTTGTTGTTTCCGGTTTGGGTCGCCGGTTTCCGGATGAATAACGCCACAACTGCTTTTGATTGACGCCGGTTATCTTTTCCAGTCCGGATTTGGACAGTATCCCGGAATAAAAATTCAAAAACGTTTCCGGATCACGGTAGCGCTTCACAAGACTTCATTTACCGTGCGTTTCATTACAAGCGGGTATCTCTCGGGGTACATCAGGCTTTCGATTTCCAAATCGACGTCCAAGTCTTCCCAGCGAATGGCATTTTTTCCCATCATCGATACATTGATTATTTCCGATACTTTTGCGTGCTTGAACCACGGTAAACGCTCAAACGAGAGATAGTAATCCTTTCCATAGACGGAGATAAATATTCCATCCGGAAGAATGGAACGTACACTAACCGATGTGCGCTCTGTATTTTGTTTTGAAATCTTCTTCATTTTCTTTTACTATTGTTATTATTTCTCTCAATTCTTTTTTTGAAAACCCATAATTTTGAGCAATTTCGACTGTCGGTTCAAGCCAGATTTTCACTTCGCAGTCTTGTTTGTAAATATGTACATGCATCCGTTTCTCTTCATTTGAAAAAATACCGAATTTGTACCCTTGTTTATCTAAAAATGTTGGACTCATTGCGATAAATATTTTATCAATTAACTACGATGTGAAGATAACTGTTTTTCTACTGTCGTCCGAATATTTCTGCATTTTTTCATTTTTTCGACCAAATCCCACCTCGCAACGAACACCCTTGCCTTAGGTTAATGGTTGGCTACTACCTGCCCCCATAGTGGACTTGCACCACATAGTTAATTATCATGCACGGCACACCATAAAAACCCGCCTTTTCAGGGGCGGGCTTACCGGCAAGGCAGCCTTGCCGGGTTTGTGTAATTAAAAAACCAAATCAAAGTTTGATTGCTGCCAGTTCTTTTCCCAGTTGATGCAACGTGTTTTCAATTTTACCGATTTGACCTTCCGATATGTAGGTTTTGCCTGTACGGTACTGTCTCATCAGGGAGGCGTTGATGCCGGCTTTCCGGGCAAATTTTGAAACGTTGATCCAGTTGTAACAGTTAAACACGGAAGCAATGTCGTACTTGTATTCAAATTCGATGTCTTTCAACTCGGGATGCAAATCTCTACCCGTTTCGGTATAGGATAAAATCATTTCTTTAACGGAGTTCTCGAAATCCTCTTTGGCTTCTTCCACGGTATCGCCTTCGCCTATGATCGTATGTTCGATATCCGGCGTAAAGATGCCATAGGTGCCGTCTTTTCCTCTCTCTATCAGGGCTGTTGTTTTCATTGTATATTTGTTTTTAATGGCAGACAGGGCTTAAAAGCCTATCTGCTTTTTTAGTTTGTAATATAACCCGCTCTTAATCTCCTGCGAATCGTGCCGCTCAATTTCTATCCGGATATCTTTTTCGGGATGCCCGTAAACGTCGTGTTTTTTACCGTGCCTTATAAGTGTCCATCCATTTCTTTCTGCAATTTTTCTTAATTCCGACCATTTCATATTGATTTGTTTCTTAATTACAAGGTAAAGATATAGCATTTTTGTTATATATGCAAATATTTCCGTTTTTTTCAAAGAAGAAACAACCTCGCAGCAAAGACG
Source organism: Prevotella sp. (assembly GCA_031273295.1). Lineage (GTDB taxonomy): Bacteria > Bacteroidota > Bacteroidia > Bacteroidales > Dysgonomonadaceae > Dysgonomonas. Next base: position 32,632 of record JAISSD010000243.1, on the reverse strand, counting down.
ACGAGGTATCAGCTTGGAACAAAACCAACTGCTGATCATGAATTTTGATATATTCCGTTTCTCGACCTTGAGATTTTACATGAATTTGAATCGTAGACCCATCGCCAGGGTGCACTAGACTACGTCGATTTTCAATTCAAATTGTCTAAAATTGAAAATCGGCGGAGCCAAAATCGGCAACCAAAAATGAAAAGTGTAAAATGTGTAAAATTTAACTCGCTTTTGCTTCGTCGATTGTTAATTGTCAAGTTTTAAGTGATAGCTGACGCGCCGTAACAATTTGTTGCTTAATATCGGTTGTTTCAGGCAATCCGCATTTAGAGAAGTCGTATAAATTTCAGATTTAACGGCCAAGAGATTTATTGTTGTATCATCGTCAGCTTTTTTTGTTTCACAAACGCATATATCGCGACAAACAAAGACTGAAAACCGTCCGTTACAAATATTACACGGCAAAATACAAAAGAAAGCGTAAAACGTAAATTTTAACCAGCTGAAAACAAGCTATATAACATCGAGCAATTACAAAGGTTTTTTCTTTGTATGCAAACGGATATGCATCTTTTCGCTATAAATTTGCACTGGAATCGACAAAGTTTACAAGTTTATTTCCCGGCCTTGCGATTCACATATATTTAAAGAATTATAAAAAAGTTCACCAAATTAACTGAAAACAGTTTATGAAATATTCAATAACAATAACGCTATTTCTTGTCTCCTTGAGCGCGCCGGCTCAAAAAACAGGCATATATCGAAAACTGGAAGCCGGAATAAACGGTATCGGAACTTCTCTGGAAATTCCTGCAAGCAACAGGATGGCTGTTGAACCTGTTATCGGAGCAGTACCAGGCTACATGCATAATGAGAAATATGGTCAGAGTAATAAAACGAACTGGTATAAGGCTTTACCAAAATCGGGTTTTCACGGTTCAACTTACGGAAAATTTCTCTATACCGGAGACGCCAAATCAAGAAAGAGAAGATTTTTGCTCGATTCGGATAACTTTACCGGCGTAAAAGTCAAATATGTGTCTGCAACCCGTTCCCGACCCCAATATCTTTCGAATACAATACTTGCAAACTTAAATTGGGGCGGCCGGTTTAATACGGGAAAACAAGGGTTATGCAACCATTCGTCCGGAACAGGCTACGACCGTAATTTTGAGTATTCATACGGGTTGTTTTATCCGGCATTTGATTTGACAATTGCATATGTATCGCCATTTTCAACCAGGAGAAGACAATGAGATTAATCCTTGTATTGTTTGCCGCGACATATACTTTTGTGAAACAAAAAAAGCTGAAGACGGACAAAATATGAAATCTCTTTGCCATTAAATCTTGAATTTATGGCTTCTCTAAAGGCGGATTTCCTGGAACCAAAACAACGCCAAACAAAAAATCGCTACGACGTAATATCAGTCACATAAAAACAAAATCCGGACGCATTGCTCTTGCCTGCAAATATCCCGGATGCATTTTTATGTAAAAGAGAGAGCGGCGGACCCGGTAGCTGCAAATATCACAGACACGCAATATACGGAAGGATTCCATTACGCAAACAACGCACAAACATAAATTTTAGCAATTAATAATAGAGAAACAAACATGAAACAAACAAGAATGAAAAGAAGACTATTCGGATTATGCATGGCCTTGCTTAGCGCAGGCTTAATACACACTTTACAGGCTCAGGTGACCATCGGTTCGGGGGTAAAACCGGACGAGAATGCCTTGTTGGATTTGAAGGAAACAGACGCCGGCACAGCCACAAAAGGATTGCTGTTGCCTCGCGTAGCGCTGGAACAAACAACCTCGCCAAAACCATTGTCGACACACGTGGCCGGTATGACTGTGTACAACACGGTTACTGCAAACGATGTAACTCCGGGCTATTATTACAATGACGGGGCAAAATGGATAAAATTAGGCAGTGGAGGATCCGGCGCCGCAGGCCCATGGAAAAAATCAGGAACAAATAACGCCGCGACTCTGAATACAGACAGTATATATTCGATGGGAGCAGTGACTATAGGTTCTTCACAAGCGCCGGACGCGAGCGCTATTTTTGATGTTATAGCCAAAGACAAAGGGGTTCTGCTCCCCCGTATTACTCTCACCGACCCCACTGACACAATTACCATACCAACGCCAACGGAAGGATTGCTTGTATACAACACAGGAAATCATGCGAACTTTAATATAGAAGGATATATGTATTGGGACGGCGGCAAATGGAGGCTATTTAACAGTTCGCCGGCTGTTGTTCCGAATATCACAAATCTGTATTGTAATATGGCTACGCTTAGCCCTTCTGTTTATTATGCAAACAAGCCCTATCGAGGCACTCTGAAAATCCCGTATACCAGTAACGGAGGAGGATATTATGGACAAAGCAATACTTTTACTAACAACGGATTATCGTTTACGCTGCCGGAAGGCAAGTTGGAGAATGGCGGTGGCGAACTGGTTTTTACGGTAGCCGGCACACCCATTGTAGGATCGCCACAAGGCACGCTTGTTTTAATAAACTACGCCGCCATGGGCATCAATATTCCTTTCTGGAATGGGAGCTGTTTTACAACAGTCGGTACCCGTATTGAAGCTGAAGTCCGCTCAAATGCGACAATGGGTAATTTTACATATACAAGCCAATCCGAATCCGGTAGAGCCGGTTATGAATTTGTAATTACTACTCCTGATGGAAGGTTCTCTATCCGTGCATTTATTCCTGACGGAGAAGAATTTGCCGAAACAAATCTGCAGTTCAGATCAAATTCAGGCAACGTTGTAATTGCATCGGTAGAATCAACCTCTTATCAAGGGGGAACCACATCCAATTCAAGAAACCAGATGCCTACAATCGCGGGCAGATGGGGCGGTGGAGGAAATAATGCGTCTGCAGGAAATGGAACCACTTTCGTACAACAGTCATCCAGCAATTTTCCTTCCTGGGGTAACGAGGCGGTTTATTTTTCCAATGCTCCCGAATATAGAGTTTATTCATTCACTCCGATATCGGGTAGCGACAAGGTCTTTTACAAGATATCCTTTATGATGTCTATCGAAGACCCCACTCCCACTACTGCCGTAGCAAATTCGACAACCTGTCCGGGCGGCGTTTGCAATAAAACAAAAGCATTCTTTATGATAGAACAGATTGCCGCCCCATAAGCTGAATAACAATAACCAAAAAGCTGTCTTGAAAGTTTTTCAGGCAGCTTTTTTATTTTGGCGCTGTCATTTTGGAGTCGTAGTAACGGGTATGATAAAAAATAATCGTACCTTTGCGACAAGTACTCACCCCGCTTCCCGTTAGAACAGCGCGCTCAGGGCGAGTCGTTTTTTATATTATGGCAAAGATTAGTTATACAAAACTATTTCAGTCTTGTCAGGCGCAAATCGCATTGCTGAAATCTCGCGGAATGCAGTTTCCCAACGAAAACAAAACCCTGCACCTGCTCGAAAACATCAGCTATTACCGTTTTAGCGGCTATTGGTATCCGTTGTTGGCAGACAAGCAAAATCATATCTTAAACCCGATACTAACATTGAAACCGTTTTCAACCTGTATAAATTCGACCGGGAACTTCACAAGCTGATTATCTCCGAACTGGAAAAAATTGAAATTGCCGTTCGCGCGAAGATGGCTTATGTGCTCTCCACAACGCACAACCCGTTTTGAATGGGAGATGCCGCTTTGTTTGCCGATCCTGCCAAACATCAGGCTACGTTTGCCAAAATAGAGGAAGAACTGTCACGGAGCGATGAAAAATTTATTTTGTCTTTCCGCACCAAATATTCAGACCCGCTTCCGCCGTCTTTCATTACATTGGAGATCACCTCGTTTGGAGCGCTTTCGCGATTATACAGCAACCTGAAATCGGGTAAAACAAAAAGAGACATCGCAGGGTCATTCAGATTAACCGATAATGTTTTTACATCATGGCTTCACAGCTTCGTTTGTATCCGAAATATCTGCGCCCATCACGGACGGCTTTGGAATCGTCAAATGCATATTCGTCCCTTATTCCCCCGAAAACCGTTCAACATCTGGCTCACCGATAAAACCGTATGCAACAACCGCATCTATTACATCCTTTCCATGATTATCTACCTGCTCAATATGGTCAATCCCGAGCATACGTTCAGGCAAAAACTTTCGAATTTATTGCTGAAATATCCCAACGTGGACAGTCGGGCGACGGGCTTTCCCGCCCGATGGCAAACGGAGCCACTCTGGCAATGACCGGCTATTTTCTTTTATACTCTTAATGACCGTATTGCACGAGGTGGAAAACAGAATTATCTATTTGTGGAGTATCAAAATTGATAAAACATTTTAGATAACCCAATCAGATTATCTAAAATGTTTTACCAAGGAATTGTACAAAAATAAACGGGACATTTATTGATAGAAAATTATCCGTTCATGACTTGCCGGTAGAGGAGTTTTTGGACAGCCCCTTTTGTTGCTATCAATAGATCTACTGCCTGGTGATCCTGATCACATAGCCTCCTCCCGGAGCCATGTATATTGGCAGCTTTCTGTCGGCAGGAATATCTATCGTTTCTTTCCTGTAATCGCGGGCGGCGCGACGGGCATTGATCCCGTCTTTGAATACTTCGCCTTTGAAGTTGCCTTCGCCAAGAAATGACAGGTCAAGTTCCATCCGGCGGGCGTCCCAGTTAGTCATGGCGCCCACATACCAATCGGCGCCTTTCTTGCGGGCGATAGATACATATTTACCTATTTCCCCGCTCAGAGAGACGGTATTGTCCCATACAGTCGGCACAGCGGCGATAAACTCCGTACACTCCTGCTCCGACATGTAATTGGACGGACTATCGCACAGCATGTTGAGAGGAGATTCGAAAATGACGTATTCTGCCAACTGACGACAACGCGTGCCCTGACTCATGGTTTCATTGTACACACTCCTGTAATTTCCTTTTGTGGCATTACGCATCGCGCCTTGCGTATAATCCATCGGGCCTGCCACTTGACGGATAAAGGGGATCGTCACGTCATATGTGACTTGGTCGAGTTCCGGACCCGACCATTTTAGTTGTTCCAGCCCGTTTACACCTTCAAAGTTGATTACATTCGGATAGGTGCGTTGCAATCCCGTAGGTTTGTATGTGCCATGAAAGTCTATCAGGACTTTGTATTTAGCGCCCGTTTCAGCCGCACGACGGTGAAAGTCAACCATAATTTGATCGTCTCTGTCCATAAAGTCAACTTTGAATCCTTTGACGCCCATTTCACCGTAATGCTTGCAAATAGCTTCCATATCACGGTCAAAGGCGTAATAACCGGCCCACAGTATGAGACCGACGTTCTTGCTTTCGGCATAAGCGATTAATTCCGGCAAATTGATTTCGGGTATGACCTGAAACAGGTCGGCTTTTTTATTGACGGCCCAGCCTTCATCAAGAATCACATATTCGATGCCGTATTTTGAAGCAAAATCAATATAATACCTGTATGTCTCGTTGTTTATACCCGCACGGAAATCCACGCCATAAAGATTCCAGTCATTCCACCAGTCCCAGGCTACTTTGCCCGGCTTTATCCATGAATAATCGCCCTGCGCCGGCGTCGCCAGCTTATATACCATGTCGCTGTCGGCCAGTTCAGCATCTTTTTCGGCTACAATAACAGCTCTCCATGGGAAGCTGACCGCACCGTCAAATTTTGCGATATATGATTCGCGGGAATCGACCAGTATCTGTAATTCGTTGTGCCCTCCCTGGCGCGTGTCTTTCGGATAAGGTGCGAAAACGCCTTTCAAACTGTTTGCAGTTTCACCCGGATACAGAAACATTCCCGGGTAATTTATCAGGTCGGCTTCCGCGATACAGACTTTTTTTCCTTTTGCTCCTTCAACGACCAAAGGCAAAATACCGAGGCGTTTTTTATTCCATTCAGACAAAGGGATATTATGATACGGTTGCTCAAAAGAGTTGGAGAATTGTTTTTCGAGAGGAGTGGTTTCAGGCTTGTTGGCATACGCTATAAATGCTTTCCGGTCGGCAGGAAAATTAAATTCAGCCTGTTCGTTTTCCACTATAAACGGTTTTTTTGAAGTGGAGACAAAACGATAGGCTATCCCGTCGTCATAAGCCCTGAATATGATATTGTAATCACCTTTAAATTTCAGGGTCAGCTCATTGTAGTTTTCAATGATCTTGCTCCGTTTATAAACGGGAGCGTCAATAGTTTGATTGACTGTCCCTGTAGACGAGCCTGAAAGCCTGGCGTCGATCCCGAAAGCGCTTCCATCCGCCAATATCATGGCGACAGATGATTTTGCAAGCATCATGTCTCCATCATGGAATACGGAATACTCAACTGTTTTGCCGACATCGATGTTTGTTTCCAATTTTCCATTGGGCGATTTCAGCGTGAATTGTTTCTGGGCAACCATTGTCATTGTACAACAGAATAGTAAACCGAATAAAGACAGTATTGCCGGATTGTTTTTTTTCATTGCTGGCTATGTTTGAAAAGTTTATTGTTTAAATTACAGATTGTTTCTTTTGCTCGTTTACAAGCCTGTTCACTATTGCACACATCCCGTCGTAATTTTCTTCCATGGATTGCAACAATTTATATTGCGCATGCGTGCGTACCAGATTATGCGTTTTGTCTTTCACTTTGTAATAGTTATCTCCGTCTATATAATCCATAAGGAAGCGGAGCGTTTGTTCGAATGTGATATATTTCGCGGAAAAAGCCAGATTTTCTATTTCCACCGGAGTAAGGAATGCAATCGCTTCGGACAAGTAACCCGCTGTGTATCCCTCGAAAATATCCATCTTGATATATACATTATCCGGGTTTTCGTCATCTTCTTTTCCTGCATTGGTATATGAACGGATGGCGTCGCCATAATCATTCAGGCACATGCTGCTCAATACCGTATCCAAATCTATCACGCACAACACATTTCCCTGTTTGTCAAACAGTATGTTGTTGATCTTGGTATCATTGTGAGTAACGCGGATTGGCATTTCGCCGGATTCTACTTTTGTCCATAAAGCAAGCATTTCTTCCCTGCGACTTTCGATCCAGTCTATTTCTTTTTGCACTTGGGATTTGCGTCCCGCAGGATCTTTCTTCAAAACTTCATCCCATTGTTGAAAACGGAATTTCATATTGTGAAAGCCCGGTAATATATCCGCTAACGGGTCTTTCATATCGGCAAGCATCGCCTGAAACTTTCCAATACCCCGACCTCCCTGTCTGGCCAATTCCGGAGAGTCGGCATATCCGTATGCAAGCGTATCTTCTATAAACAGGCAAGCGGCCCAATAATCCCCGTTTTCGTCCAGATAATATAGCTTGTTATCTACTGCGGGTATTATGGTAAGCGCTTCGCGTAACGGATCGCCGCCCTGCCTGATAATTTTCTCTTTCAGATGGGTGGTTACTTTATGGATATTATCCATCATAGCCGGTATATCCTTAAAGATATTCCTGTTTTTTTTCTGTAGTATATAATTCGGGTTATCACCTGTAGTTTCTACAAAAAAGGTATCGTTAATAAGGCCTTCGCCTAAAGGGCGTATTTCTTTAATCGGCCCGTCAAAAGAAAAGTGTGCTCCTGCATTCATTGGTTAATTATTTAAGATTTAATATTGAAAATATTTCGATTTAAAAAACATAACGAAGATAGATGTTTCATTCATATTAACATCCATCTATTTAATAAAAATAACATTTTCCATCCTCGATATTTAATTTATTTTGCCATATATTAAACGCGATTCCGGTTAAATCAGTGATAGCCAATCTCAATCAAGACAGCCGGAAAAGCAAAAAAAGCCAAATCAAGAAAAACAATATGGCTATTCCCGGTTTTTATCTCACAAGCATGATATTTGTTCAATCATCTAAAATTCAGCGATTAAGATTCCCTGTTAAGTTTCCTGTTTGAAAAAATTTGACAAGCTATTCCAGGTAAACAAGCGGAATTTATATTTTTTGAGAGGATAAATTTGGAAAATAAAATATTTGAACTACCTTTGCACTCGCTTTAATAAAGCAACGGGAAGATTCCGTAGCTCAGCTGGTAGAGCACATCACTTTTAATGATGGGGTCCTGGGTTCGAGCCCCAGCGGGATCACGGGCAAATGATGTAAGAAGAAGTAAAACCTTGATTTTCGGTAGGAAGTCAAGGTTTTTTCAATATGTGTTTTTTCTTGAAACAAAAAACTCAACCGGAATATTTTGAGAAAGGCTAATTATATCATCTTTGCAAGCGAGTATATTATAAAAAATATTATTTTTGTTATGCACTAGGATTTGGTATAATTATTAAGTTAATAAAATGGCATTCAGCAAAGTTATAATAGATCAGTTTCGAGGGATTAGACACTGTGATATCGATTCCTTGGGTAAGCGAGTCAACTTATTTGTCGGAAAGAATAATTGTGGAAAGACAAGCGTTCTTGATGCTATATTTATGTTGAGTGGAATATCAAATCCTTATTTATTTTACAGTATAAATAGTTTTAGAGAATGTGGCTTTACTGATTTTGAAGGCGTCTCGTCTATCAATTTTTACAATCTGGATTTTAATAAACCAATAAATATTCAAGGCTTGGATTTAACATCTAAAGAAAAGCGAAATTTAGTAATACGCCCTCTTTGGGGCGAAATATTTGAAATCGCAGACTCAAATGGCGTTCTATCTACCCAAAGTAAACAAAAATTAAATAGAATTATCTACGAATTTGAAATAGAATCCAAATCTTCTAGAAAAGAGTATATTAATATATTGGAGGAACATAATGATTCAGATGATCCTGAAACTCATGCAAGGGCGGGGAATATAACAACTAAAGATGGAAATACTGCTATCTATGACGAGAAATATAAAGGATCTTATCTTGGTTCCAAGTCTATTTTTTCATTTCCCATTAAAGATTTATCATCAATCATAAAGGACAAGAAAAAAAATATTATCTTGTCGAGTTTGCAAGAGATAGAACCCCGGATAAAAGATATAGCTATAATTCAATTTCGAGTTTATGTTGATGTTGGAATTGATAAAATGGTTCCAATAGAAGTTTTAGGAGATGGTATAAGGCGGCTTCTTTCAATTATTGTGTACCTGTACAAGTGTCAAGGAGGCAATCTATTTATAGATGAAATAGATAACGGACTGCATCATTCTTCAATGTCTACTCTATGGCAAACAATCTTAAGTACAGCGGAGCAATTTAATGTCCAATTATATGCTACCACTCATAATATTGATTCCTTGAAAGCATTAAAGAATGTTTTGGAAGAAGATCAAAATATTCATTTTCAAAAAGAGACTATGTGTTATAGACTTCGAAAAGCTGAAGATGATAATCTGATTGCATATAAGTATGATTTTGAAAAATTTGAATATGCTATAACTGCTGAACACGAAATAAGGTAGATATGATACAAATATTTGTAGAAGGAGATAGTGACAAGGCATTTATTGAGAAGTATATCGAATATCTGGAGCTTATTGATACAAAGCATTTATCATTATTACAAATAGTGGTAACGCAAGGTTTTACTAAAATTCCATTACTTATAAATAGTTTTCAAGAAAATACGGATCAGAATACAGGGATAAATCTTGTTATTTTTGATACAGATGATCCCTCTAAAACATTCGGTGGATTTTCTGAAAGATGTAAATATTTAGAAGAACAGAAAACTGATAATAGTATTTCTTTTGAATATTTCTTGTTTCCTAATCATAAAGATAATGGGAACTTTGAAACATTATTGGAACAAATGATCAATAAGAAACATAGTGGCGTATTTGATTGCTTTAATCGTTTTCAGAATTGTATAGAAAGTCATAAAGATCCGAAAACAAAGATTCAATTGTATAATACTCCTCTACGCAAGTCGAAAGTATTTGCCTACATTGATGTAATGAAGAAGAGTAATAAAGACAGGGAGAGGTTCAAAAATAAAGATTTTCTTTTTGACAATGCCGAGTATTGGGATATGGCCAGCTCTGCTTTAGACCCTTTGAAAAGCTTTCTAACAAAAAATACAAGTGATTATTTAAAAACATTGCCATAAGTTTCCTATAAAATAGTATCTTGTATATTTTTGTTTTTTTATGTCAAATTTCATCTTTACAGCACCGCCACAAGAAGTTGTGAAGTATTTCTTTTACGCCTGCCGTATCCCCCTCTCTTCCGGCGAACATTATTCCCCGAAGACCTGTTGAGCTTGAAATACGAACAGCAATGCCTGACGCTCCCGTATTTAAATACCCATGCGTTACACATCATTATTTTGCGCCGGAGATCAAACGATTTTATGCCATCATTGTCAACGTAGGGGCGAACCTGTCTGTGCACCTAAACCTGTATGTGCGCCCGAACCGGATTGTTCGTGTTTGTTATCGGAACGCATTTACCCCCAATAAAACGATTAGGGGATGCGAAACTCACCGTCTACAATCTGCGTTCGTCCGTTCAATCCGCGTCGTCTGTGTGCAAAAACAGCGCTCCGGCCAAATGGTATGGCGCTTTGCAGACAGGAGGGGGATAAAGGGCGGGTGGTATTGATTTTTATCGCATGCGCTTGTAAATCGAAGAATTTCATGTAAGTTTGTAATCCGAAAAATAGAAATAGCTTGTGAATAAACTCTAATATAATTTAGTATGCTTGATATGCTTTCATTCATAACATGGGATGTGGAACCCGAAGCATTTTCACTGTTTGGAAGAGAAATCCGCTGGTATGGCATTTTATGGGCCGCCGGGGTTCTTTTCACTACAATGGTTGTGCAGAGGATGTACAAGTCGGAAAAACTTCCGGAAAAAAGTTTCGATTCGCTCTTCCTGCATGTGTTGACAGGCCTTATAATAGGCGCGCGTCTGGGTCATTGCCTGTTTTACGCCCCTTTGGAATACCTGTCGAATCCGGTTAGTCTTGTTCAGGTGTGGCAAGGCGGGTTGGCCAGTCACGGAGGGGCTATAGGCATGGTTATAGGCGTATGTCTTTATTCATTGCGCATAACCAAAAAGAAACAAAACTGGAAATATATAACAATCGGAGCTTTCTCGGGTTTGGTTACCGGAGGGATTGGCGGATATATTTTCAGTCCTGCCAGTCTTGACGCAAATCTGGGGATTGCATTCATGGGATTGTCCGTTGGCGTTTGTATCGCCATGTTGTACACGGCTTATCCGACTGCCATCCGGACTTTAGACCGCCTTGTGGTCGGGGTTGCAATAGGGGCCGCATCCATACGTCTGGGTAATCTGATGAACTCCGAAATATACGGAGGCCCCACAACCTTGCCTTGGGGCTTCAATTTTACAGAAGACCCCAAGTGGCGCAAGCTGCCTGGCATGGGAGGTTCGGGTGAATTGCCTTGCCACCCCACACAGATATACGAAGCGCTTGTCTATTTGTTTATATTCGGTTTGGGGCTGTACCTGTATTACAAGACCAACGCGAAGGATAAAACGGGGCTTATTCTGGGAATATCCTTGATTGGCATTTTCTTTTCAAGATTCTGTATAGAATTTATCAAGAATATACAGGAACAGTTCGAGGTGGAAATGGTAAACACATTCGGCGTCAATATGGGACAGTTGCTCAGCATTCCGTTTATCGTTTGGGGAATATGGCTGGTATATGGCGCCCTTACAAAAGAAGAACCGATAGCGGATATGGCGACCAAGACTGATAACCTAAAAAAGAAATAAAATAATAATCGCTTAATACAGATAGCATGTTAAAACCGGTTTCCATAAAAGACGACTTGTTCTATATCGGCGTAAATGACCGCGCCAGGCATCTTTTTGAAAATCTGTGGCCTTTGCCCGAAGGAATTTCCTATAACTCGTATCTTGTTACAGATGAAAAAACGGCATTGTTCGATACTGTCGACATTTGTTATTCCGATATTTTCTTTCACAAACTGGAAATCGCATTGGCCGGAAAGCCTCTCGATTACGTCATTATCAATCACATGGAGCCTGACCATTCCGGTTCTCTCGGCTTGTTGAAAAACAGGTATCCGGATGTGCAGATTGTGGGTAACAAGCGTACGGCTGATATGCTGCAGGGCTTTTATGGTATAAAAGACGGGGTAACGATAGTTGAAGACGGTGGCTGCCTGTCTCTCGGCAAACATGATCTTGTGTTTTATCTTACTCCGATGGTGCATTGGCCCGAAACCATGATGACGTATGATACTACCGACAAGATTATCTTTTCGGGAGACGCTTTCGGCACATTCGGCACACTGGATGGCGGCATAACCGATACGCAGCTGCGTCCGAATCGTTATTACGACGAAATGATACGCTATTACTCCAACGTGGTGGGTAAATTCGGCTCTCCGGTACAGAAGGCATTGGAAAAGCTGGCTGCGCTGGATATAAAGATGATCTGTTCTACCCACGGGCCTGTATGGACAACCGGCGAGCAAATCGAAAAAGTGATTTCCATTTACGACAGGCTCAGCCGTTACGAAGGCGATGAAGGTGTGGTCATAGCTTATGGAAGCATGTACGGAAATACGGAACAGATGGCGGAAACCGTAGCCCGTGAACTGGCCATGCAGGGGATCAGGGAAGTGATCCTGCACAATGTGTCAAAACGTTCGCATTCCTATATTATCCGTGATATTTTCAAATACAAGGGGCTGATTGTAGGTTCGCCCACATACAATAACAAGTTGTTTCCCGAAGTGGAATACCTGTTGTCGAAGATAGAAGGCAGGGATATGAAACATCGTTATTTCGGTTACTTCGGTTCGTTCACATGGGCGGGAGCAGCCGTGAAACGTTTGGCTCAGTTTGCTTTGGATACCAAGTTCGAAGTGATTGGCGAGCCGGTAGAGATGCGTCAGGCTATGCGCCACGATACATACGACGCCTGTATTTTGTTAGGGAAAGCAATGGCCGATAGATTGAAGCTGGACAGACAGGCTTTAGTTATATAGGCATGAGAAATAAATAATTAATAACAGCCTGTTCGTCATGCCTTGGTTACGTTCTGCCGAGCGACGCACCCCATACAGAGCTGGCAGGCCAAGGCTGAAAGTTTTCCATATCCCAGCTCAACATAACATGTCGGGTGAAATGAGCATGCCCGACAATTAATTTGAAACGTCAGTTCGACGTAGTCAAATGCGCCTTTCTTCTCTTCCATAATACAAATGCAATTATCCTTTTGTAATATGCAATCGTTTGCAATCTTTTTCATGGTACCTGGGTAGTTACATTTCTCTCGATTAAAGAAGCATGCAAAAATCATTGGAGTGCAATTTGTATTTTATCTATGGAAAAGTATGAAATATTTTTATTTTTCCACAGATAAGTGTATATTTGCAAAAAACACAAGGCAATGAAAAGAAAGATATATGATGAATTAGTCAGTTGGAAAGACAGAGCCGGCAGGATGCCGCTAATTGTTAATGGGGCGCGTCAGGTAGGAAAAAGCTATATTTTACAAGAGTTCGGCAAACAAGAGTTTGACAACTATATTATTGTCAATCTTGAAATAGATAAACCTTTGGTAAAAAAGTTTGACGAAAGCCTCACTCCTGCGGCTATTATCCGGTATTTGGAATCCGCACACTCACAACGTATCATCCCGGGCAAGACGCTTATTGTTCTGGACGAAATTCAGGCTTGCGAAAGAGCTCTTGCCTCGCTGAAATATTTTTGCGAGCAAGTTCCCGAATATCATATCGTCGCCGCCGGATCCTTGCTTGGCGTAGCTATAAACCGGGAAAAATACTCTTTTCCGGTAGGAAAAGTCAATGAAGCAACCCTGTTCCCAATGGATTTTGAGGAATTTTTATGGGCATTGGGAAGAGAAAACTTTGCAGAACTGATCCGTAAACATTATGAATCCAATGCGCCATTGGACGTACACTCAATGGCTATAGATTTTTATAATCAATACTTGATCGTTGGTGGTATGCCTGCCGCTGTCAAAGAATTTATAAACACGAATAGCTTTGTTGCGGTTGCCGATGTCCAAAACAGGATTCTGAACGAATATATTGCCGATATGGCAAAATATGCAGAGCCTTCTACAAGCGTCAAGATACGCGCTTGCTATGAATCCATTCCTGCCCAATTGGCAAAAGAGAATCATAAATTCCAATATAGCGTTGTGCAAAAAGGCGGAAGCGTTACCATTTTTGGCGAGTCTATAGAATGGCTCAAATACGCAGGTGTTGTTCTTAAATGCCAGAAAACAACACATGGCGTTATGCCTGTTAAAGTGTATATTGATTTAAGCGATTTTAAACTGTACATGTCGGATACGGGCATGCTTGCCATGCAGTCGGGAATGGTGGCGCAAGCCATTCTTTCTCCTCTTGAAACAGAAAATACATTTTTAGGAGCCATTGCTGAAAATTATGTAGCACAGACCTTTGCAGCCAATCTCATCCCGTTGCTTTATTGGAAGAATGATAATACAGCCGAAGTTGATTTTGTGATTCAGAAAGGAGTTGACGTTATTCCGGTCGAAGTAAAAGCCGGTCTGCGAGTTCGTTCCAAAAGCATGAATGTTTTTATGATGAAATATAAATGCGCTTATGGTATCCGAATATCCAAAAAGAATTTTGGTTTTGAGAACGGAATAAAATCAGTACCCTTATACGCGGCTTTCTGTATCTGACAAAAGACAATAAATGATCGAAATATTCGGAATTATTTGACTTTTCCGGGCATGTTCATTTCACCCGACATGCTATGTCGAACGGAAGGCTTTCAGCCCTGGCGGCATACCGTAACGAAATGCAACCCTGCCTGCAAATAATTGCATCATGTCAAGGTTTGCTGTTACAGGTTATTTGTTTTTCATCGCCATACAAACAAGTAGCAGATAGTTTGAAGTTGAGTTTTGAGAGTCAATGCCATATCGCGAATTTCTATTTCAGACGGTTTCCGGGTCTTTCATCGCTTAATCTTCTCCCGCAAGCATGGAATCCCTGTATCCCAGAAAATAAAGGATACCATCCAGTCCCACAGTGGATAACGACTGTTTTGCGTTCGCTTTCACTTTTGGCTTTGCATGGAAGGCTATACCCAGCCCGGCAATACCCAGCATAGGCAAATCATTCGCTCCGTCTCCGACCGCCACAGTCTGGCGCATATCAACCTTTTCAACCTGGGCTAATAAACGAAGCAATTCGGCTTTGCGTTTGCCGTCTACGATGTCGCCCACATAGTTTCCGGTAAGTTTACCGTCTGCTATCTCCAGCTCATTGGCATACACGTAATCGAAGCCGTATCTCTCTTTCAGGTAATTACCGAAATAGGTAAATCCGCCCGACAGTATCGCCAGTTTACATCCGCTCTTTTTCAAGATACGGATAAGGCGGGTCATACCTTCCGTAATAGGAAGATTTTCAGCGATTTCTTTCATCACCGATTCGTCAAGGCCTTTCAGCAGGCCAACTCTTTTCTTGAAACTTTCAGAAAAATCAATCTCTCCGCGCATGGCCGATTCGGTGATGGCTCTTACTTCGTTCCCTACTCCCGCTCGCTCGGCCAGTTCATCTATCACCTCTGTCTGAATCAGCGTGGAATCCATATCGAAACAAATAAGACGGCGCATACGGCGATACATGCTTTCTACCTGAAAAGCAATATCAATGCCTTGCTCGTCGGCCAGTTTCATAAAGTCGTGTTTCAATTGCTGCACATCGTCTACCGAACCTCTTATTGCCAGCTCTATACACGAACGGCTCGGACGCTCCTCGGTTTCAAGAGGCACGCGACCGGTGAGTCTGATTATCTTTTCAATATTAAGACCGTATTTCTGACTTATTTGCGCCACGGCAGAGATCTGGCCGGGATTCAAGGCGCGCCCCAACAATGTCACAATGTAGCGGTTCTTTGTTCCTTGCAAACATACCCAGCGCATGTATTCTTCTTTGCTGACAGGCGAAAAACGAATAACAACTCCTACTTTCGTCGCTTTAAACAGGAGGTCTTTGATAACTTCGCCCGCATTTTTTGCTTCAAACATTATCGCCAGCGACAGCGAGTGATGAATGTTGGCCTGACCTATATCAAGAATGTTCGCATCATGTTTCGCCAATACGGCTGTCAGGGCGGCTGTCACACCGGGTTTATCCTCTCCCGACAGACTAGCCAGTATTATTTCCGAATCTTCCATATCAAGAGAACTTTTTTCTTGCATTAATATCGGGATCAGTTAATAGAATCCAGCAATGCCTGCTCGGCCGACATTACTTTATCAAAATCGAATTGATCTATGATCTGTTGTTTCAACAAATCTATATGGCCATTGTATAAATTACCTATACTGCCTTGATGCGTATGGCGCACTTTCCTGTCATGGCTGAAATCGCCTTTTTCAATATTCAGGCCGACTTGCTTGTACGCCTCGCGGAAAGGCGTTCCCTCCAATACAAGGCGGTTGACTTCTTCCACACTGAATATAAGGAGGTATTTGGGATCGTCAAGGATATTTTCGTTTATTTTCACCTCGTTCATCATACGCGTCACCATGTGCAGGCAATCATTTATTTCTTCGAATGATGGAATGAACAATTCTTTGATCATTTGCAAATCGCGGAAATATCCCGAAGGAAGGTTATTCATGATCAATGTAATATCATTGGGCAATGCCTGCAACTTGTTGCATTTGGCCCGTGTAAGTTCGAAAACGTCAGGATTTTTTTTATGAGGCATGATGCTCGATCCTGTCGTATATTCATCTGCCAGCTTGATAAATCCGAAATTCTGACTGTTATATAAACAGGCGTCATACGAAAGTTTGGACAAGGTGCCGGCTATACTTGCTATGGCAAACGAAACGGTATGTTCCATTTTACCGCGTCCCATCTGGGCATATACCGCATTATAGTTCATGGAATCGAAGCCTAACAAATCGGTAGTCATTTGCCTGTCGAGCGGAAATGAAGAACCATATCCCGCGGCCGAACCCAAGGGATTACGGTTACATATCTTGTAAGCGGCCAGAAGCAACTGCAGATCATCCACAAGACTTTCCGCATAAGCTCCGAACCAAAGTCCGAATGACGAAGGCATTGCTATTTGCAGATGGGTATATCCCGGCATCAGGACGTCCTTGTACTTTTCACTTTGCGAGATCAGGACGTCTATTAATGCCGAAACCGAATCAACAAGCACATGAATCCGGTCTCTTGCAAAAAGCTTCAAATCGACCAATACCTGATCGTTACGCGAGCGTCCGCTATGTATCTTCTTGCCTGCATCTCCCAGTTTTCGGACGAGCATCAGTTCTACTTGCGAATGAACATCTTCAATGCCTTCCTCTATTTCAAACGCGCCTTCGACAGCTATTTGATAAATCGCTTTAAGTTCTTTTAAGAGGATCGACAATTCATCCCCGGCAAGCAGACCTATCGACTCAAGCATTGTAATATGAGCCATGGAACCAAGGATATCGTAAGGGGCAAGATAGATATCCATACAGCGATCGCGCCCTATTGTATAAGACTCGACGTCTTTATTTACCTGAACGCTTTTTTCCCAAAGTTTCATCAATTATTCTATTGTTCCTTTATTTAAAATCTCGTTGTAGGGCAATCCGGCCAGCCCTTCCGCCACTTTATCCAATCCTGCCTGCAAAGGTTTGCCAATCATTGGCTTCAGAAAGGGATTCAAATCGGCTTTTACGGTTAGTTTCATTTTTGTTTCTCCATTACCGGCGGGCGCCAGTTGTATCCACATGGTCACATCAAAAGGCAATTGCTCTGCCCGAAACTTTATCGTACTGTCAGGCTTGCGTTCCACGACAACAAGTCTTATTTTACCCACAGGGTCAACAGACAGGGTACATGAATCGGTATCAAAAGTAAAATCTTTGATTTTATCCCGAGGTATTGTCTTTTGGGCCGGCTTCAGATTATTCAAATCGGAAAGCACGGCATAAACGTCTGCATCCGGGTGCGGAATCGTTTTTATCTCGCTTACAAATTCTGTCATACGTTATTTACCGGTTTATTTCCAGTCGGCAGGGGCTTTTCTCCATTCTTGCAAGGTCACAAGATCGGCTTCGGCAATATAGTTTATTCGCAATGCTTCTTTCAAAACCGCGTCATAGTCGGTCAATGTCAATAACCGGACGTCTGCAGCCTTGAATTTCTCGGCGGCAATTGGAAAACCATAGGTAAAGTTAGCAGCCATCCCGATAACATCCGAACTGTCTCTGCGAATGGCTTCAACGGCTTTCAAGCTACTCGAACCTGTGGAAACGAGGTCTTCAACCACAACAACCTTGCTTCCCGGCCTCAATTCTCCCTCAATGAGGTTTTCCAAACCATGATCCTTCGGTGTAGCGCGAATGTAAATAAAAGGCAAACCCAGAGCATCGGCAACCAATACTCCCGGGGCAATGGCTCCCGTCGCCACTCCGGCAATGGCATTTACTTCCTGAAAGTTTTCTATGATCAAACGACTTAGTTCGATTTTTATAAATGTACGTATTCCGGGATACGATATTAATTTCCGGTTATCACAATAGATGGGCGATTTCCAACCCGAAGCCCATGTAAACGGATTGGAAGGTTGCAGTTTTATGGCTCTGATACTAAGAAGCTTCTCGGCTGTCAGTTTTTCTAAAGTGTTCATATTTATCTTTTCTAAATAACAACAATCAACATCATTCGGCTACAAATATACAATTAATAGGTAGAATAAAAGAAAATATAGCAGGAAGAAAATGTGAATAAAAAGGAAAGTCAATAACAAAATCAAAGGGAGACACTCTTGTCGAATGACTCCCTTTGTATATAAAAGCCGTATTGGCGGATATAGCCGAAACTCCCTAAAACAGGATTTGAGCGCTTCGATCCCTTTGTAATCCACTGTGCTAAACAACCCGAAGGCGTGGCCCGCCATTAGAATCAAAAGCCGGTCTCGGTTATTTTATTCATTGATGAGCTTCCCAATCGACCAATACGACTTAGACCAGGCTTTATTTCAATTTCAATATCAAAGATAAACGGAATAATTGAATTATGCAAATAAAATATCAATATTTAATCTGTTTATGCTTGTGTTTTTTACCGCATCCGCAATTTAAACATTCGCAATTTCCTTTTTTGTCATTCCCTGAAAAGAAAAAGCCATATATTTTATATACAACCAACGAAACGACACAAAATCCGATTATTCCTGTTATTATTTCTTGAAACATATTTTAAGTATCCGTTCAGGCAAGAGAATATTCGTGAAAAATTTAAACGGATTCCAAACATCCTCCTGCTTCCGGGATTAAAGGTATGGAAGAAAAACGAGGATAGAAATTAATTCAGGGTTAAAAGAAATAAAAATCCTCCGGTACCGGAGTATCGGAGGATTTTTATTTATCAGAGTCCGGGATTTGAAAGTTTCTCGGAAGCGGGAATCGGCCACAAGTAACCAACATCTGTTGGCTTGACCTCAAAGTAATTGGCTCCGGCCCCTTTTTTGAATGTCTCGCCTTTTCTGGTAATGTCAATACCTCTAACTCCTTCTCCTATCAATTCCAGTCGTCGTTCGTCGGAAATCGCTTCTATTAAACTGCTGCCCGACAGTTGATCTATCTTCAAAGGATCCTGATTGGGGTCGACAGATCTGTTTCTGACCAGCTTCAATAGTTCTTTCGCTTTCGCTTCATTATTGGATCCGCCCGGACTGGCATAACATTCAGCCAGGTTCAATAAAGTTTCAGCATAACGAAAAACAGGAACCCAGTCCAGTTTATTGGCTACATCGGTGTATTTGAGCAATCGTTTATTGTCGCCAACGAAACTTTTCACCCGGGCGTCGATAGCCAAACTGTAATTGGCTTTCGACAAAATACCAGCTTCCGTATCAACCAACAATATATCATTGGCCGAGTTATAAAATTCAGGCAGGGACAATTGAGTGTTTGGCCTGTTATTCTGGGCCATCGGCAATGAAAATATACTTTCCTTGTTAAAATAAGGAGGTTTGAATGTTGCCGCCACATCGGCGGCAAGAGCATAGCCTGTGATTGCTTCCCCGGCCGAAATTGCTTCCGTCCATTTGCTCTGAGACATGTAAACTCTCATTTTCAACATGTTTGCGGCAGCTTTGGTAGCGCGGGTTACCGTAGTGTAATCGTTTTTGGTATCAGGCAATGCGCTTATGTTTGCATCGCTTAGATCGGATAAAACCTGATCGTATACCTGGGCTACTGTCGAAGCCGGCATACTGTTATTACCGGCAGTAAGTTCCGGCAGCAACCGCAAAGGAACAGATTTGGCATTACTGTCCAAAATATAAGGTTTGCCATATAAATTGTTCAGATAATAATAACACATCGCCCTGACAAACAGAGCTTCCGATCTGTATTGATTATAAAGACTGGTTCCCAACAATTCTTTTGCGCCGTCAATCCCGGCCAAAAACACGTTCACTCTGTTTATCGTCAAATAGGAATAAGTCCAAAAATGAGTATTGTCTGCATACACGTCATTAACGGCCATGTTATAGACGTCGAGAAGCTCCACATTGTTACTTGAAACATTCACAATATCATTTCCCCTTGCATCCATTGCCGCATAACCTTTACCTCCAACAAGAGCGTATGTAGAACCCGCATTCTTCATTGATGCATACAGCCCCGATAAAGCGTTTTCTATACGGGCCGGATTTGAATAAACATCGCCTTCGTTTACATATAAAGGCGGTTCTTTATCAATAAAATCATTACAGCCATTACCAAAAAGAAGCAAGCCGGATAACGTTAAATATATACTGATTTTCTTTTTCATCTCAATCTTTTTTATTAAAATGTTAAATTAAGTCCGAATGTATAAGCCCTTTCCTGAGGTAGGGTATTCTTGTCTGTTCCTCCTGCCAGTGTTGGCGATGCAACATTTGTCAAGGCTTCCGGATCTATACCTGAATATCCTGTTATAACAAACAGATTTTGAGCTTGCGCAAAGAGACGAAGCCCGGAAATGCCCAATCTCCTGGCCCACGATGCATTTGTATTGAATGTGTATCCCAGTGAAACATTTTTAAGACGCAAATAATCGCCTTTTTCAACCCAATCCGATATTTGATATGCCGATCCGTTCGATACATTGTCTCCATAAACGGGTATCGGATATTTCGCATCGGTTCTTTCCGGCGTCCAGTAATTGGCCAGGATCTCTTTTGTATTGTTCCAAAAACGCATATCGCTCACAGTGGCATGCGTCCCGTTATATATTTTATTTCCTCCCGAAAACTGGAAAAACAACGACAGATCAAATCTTTTGTAAGAGAAATTGTTACTCCATCCGCCATACCATGTCGGCAAGGAGCCTCCATACATTTCCTGTTTTATATTCCCTTCAAAAGGAGTACCGTCTTCATTCCAAAAGGTTGAACTCGCAGACGCTCCTGTTACAGGATTTTGGCCGACGCTAACCAATACCCGCTCTCCCTTTGTGCCTATAAAGATCCGTCGTCCGGTTTTTTTATCTATGCCTGCGGTAGGATAAACATATACCTGCCCTATGGATTTACCCGGAACAGTTATGCTGCTGGTTTCAAGATTACTTGCATCGGAACCCAGTATTTGCTCAACTCCCGGAGCCAGAGAAACCACCTCGTTCCTGTTTGTAGTTATATTGAAGCCGGTCGACCATCTAAAGTCTTCTCTATTTACAATATCCACACCCAGAGTTAGCTCCACGCCGCTATTCTTCATTTCTCCCACATTGGTAGTGATTAAATTTCCCGGAATTCCTTTCGAAGGGGCTTGCGGTACTTTTAATATCAGATCTTTGGATTTGGTCAGATAATAATCGAAGTCCAAAGTAAATTTATCCAGGAAGGTTGCATTGAAACCAATATCGTATTTATTGGAAGATTCCCATTTCAAATCGGGATCTCCAACCTGATTCAACTGATATACGCCATTTGTCCCGTAAAAATAGCTGCCATAATAAGACTTGGAGGCATAATTGGCAATATCGGTATTACCCACCACGCCAAAACTTCCCTTGATCTTGAGATCTTCCACAATTCCTTTTAAGGGGTCAAAGAAAGATTCTTCGGAGATCCTGTAAGCAACGGATACTCCGCCAAAATTACCCCATTTGTTGTTGGCGCCCAGAGCCGAAAAACCATCGCGGCGATAATTCAAGGAAAGTATATATTTATAGGCAAAATCATAATTTATTCTTCCAAAGAATGAAGCCAGTGAGTTTTCAGTTATATTTCCGGATGAAGTGGCATTCAGGAACGGGCCTTCAATCCCTGTAAATTTATCATCTTGCAAACCGGTACGCTGCGTATTCCAATAGTTTAATTTATATGCAGACAATTCGGCGCCGGCCAGTATGTCAAAGTGATGGTCTTTGTTAATAGAGAAATTATAATTTAACGTATTGGTCCAGGTCCATCTTTTATGAGTAGCAGAATATCCGTTTGCCAATCCGCCCGAGTTTACGCCATCTCCTTGCAAGGGCGACCAGAATCTGGTGTCTTCCACTTTATTGTAATCCAGTCCGAATTGGGTTTTGGCTGTAAAACCTTTTACCGGTTTTATTTCTCCAAAGAAATTACTTATCACACGATTTGATTCGGTATCGATGCCATTTCCTATTTCAAGGATCTTTTCGGGATTGGAATAGGTGTTGTTCACAGCATTAGGCCCATAGCCCAGGCCTCCTTTGCCGCCCCAGGGAGCTCCCGATTCATCAAATATCGGTATATTGGGCGAATTGATCAACGCCATACGGGGAAAACCGCCTACGGAGAAATTCGCGCCATTACGGGCGGCGTCTACATACGACGTGGCGCTGGAGGTTGCATTGACGTCGGCGCCTAACTTGAGCCAGTTCGTTGCATTCGCTGTAACATTGGCTTTAAATCCATACCGGTCGTACTTGTCTCCTTTTACTATACCTTCCTTGTCCATATAATTTGCTGAAATATAGTATTGTACCAGATCGTTTCCCCCACTAAAGGATAGCGTGTGACTGTGAGTCATACCGTTTCGAAATGCAGACTTGGACCAGTCGGAATCATAATATCCCCCTCCGGGTTTAGTCATCAAGTTAAAGGCTTTGTCCCCGTATTCGGATTTCCGAAATGTAGCGGAAGGCAACCCGCTAACCAAATCGGTTCCGTAACGGTTTTTTACAGCCATATTTTTAAAGTCAACATATTCCCTGGCATTTAACATCTCATAAAAACCGGTCTTCTGCCCAAAACCGAAATAACCGTCATACGAAACTTTTAGTTTGCCTTTTGATCCTTTCCTGGTTGTGATCAATATGACTCCGTTTGCTGCTCTTGATCCGTAAAGAGCTCCCGCAGAAGCATCCTTCAATACTTCCATTGAAACTATATCGGAGGGATTTATATCGGCCAGCGCATTTGAATTGCCCATGGAGGCAATATCTCCCGATACAATGGGAATACCGTCTACGACATACAGCGGTTGTGTGCCGGAAGTAATGGAATTCACTCCACGCACACGCACAATAGGGGGTTGTCCCACACCGGCGGACGGCGTGGTAATCTGCACGCCGGATGCGCGTCCTTGCAACATTTGATCAAAACTTACATTGGGCACATCCTTGATCGCGTCGGCTCTTACCGTAGATATGGAAGAAGCGACCGTACGGGCCGACTGTGTGCCATAGGCAACAACAACGACCTCGTCCAGAAGCGTCTCGTCTGCGATCATCACCACTTTCATGTCTTTGGAAGCTTTCATTTCCACTGTTTTCATTCCTACCAGCTTGAACGCCAAAGTGTTTTTTTCTCCGGACACATCCAGCGAAAACTTACCGTCCACATCCGTAACAGTACCGACAGTAGTCCCTTTCACTACAACTGAAGCGCTGATAACAGGCTCTCCGTGACTGTCCGTCACAGTACCGTTTACCTTTGTCGTTTGCGCAACAATAAATCCTGAACTTAGAAATAAGCAGGACAAAATTAACATCACTCTTGTCTTCATACACACACACTTGTTTAAAATTAAAACACTACTTTAATTTAACATTGTCAATTTAACAAATTAATGCCATATTGGGCTTTTTAGCATCAGTTTGTTCTTTCGTATGCAAATTTAGACAATTTTCACGGAAAAAAAAATTTTGACTTAATCCATATAAAATATGATATTTAGAAACAGACAAAGTCAAATAACGGACATATTATTTGTATTTTGGTTAAATACATATTGTTTTGAAAGACATTTAAAGAAATATCGGTAAATATGATTCAAACAAGCAATTACTTAACGTCAAAAAAAAATTAATTTAACACTTCTGTATCCTGTCTTTTCGGAAATATAAAAAAGAAAGCGATATTTGTCTGTTTCCAATATTATATCTGTAAAATGGAACTATTGCATGTCAAAGTGGAGCGAATAAATCAATACTTACAACATATTTCCGGTTTGAAAGACAAGGAACGAGATCAGCCAGGCTAATAATGTAGTATAAATAATGCTGAAAATCCCCCATTTCCATGATCCGGATTCCTCCTTTATTGCGGCGATAGTCGCAACACAAGGAAAGTAAATCAGCACAAAAAGCAGCAAACTGACAATGACCAATGGAGTAAAAGCCGGCGAGCCGTCTGCTTTGGCGTCACTTGCAAGGCGAACCTCCAGCGACTCCTGATTTTCAGAATCGCCCGTATACAATACGCCAAGCGTACTGACAACCACTTCTTTGGCGGCCATACCGGAGAGCAGGCTCACGCTTATTTTCCAGTCGAAGCCTAACGGACGCATCACCGGCTCTATTGTTTTTCCGATACGTCCGATATACGATTCTTCCTGATGCGCAATATTGCGCTGATATTCAACCTCTTCTATCAACTCTGTTTTTTGTTCCTCGTTTATCTCTTTATTGTCAAACCGGGCTTCTATTTTGGAGATCCGGTTGTCGAACACCATTTCACGCTCCCTGTTTCCCGGGAAATATCCAAGAAACCAGATGATGATGGACGCAATCAAAATAACCCCTCCCATCTTCTTCAAATACTGCCGGGACTTGTCCCACATGTGAATGGATACGGCACGCAATGTAGGCATGCGGTACGGGGGCAACTCCATGACAAACGGGGTATCTTCTTTTGGAAACAAAAATCGCTTGAATAGCCTGGCCGATACCACCGCAATCAATATACCCGTAAAATAAAGCCCGAAAAGTACGATACTCGCATAAGGCTTGAAAAATACCCCCGCAAAAAGCAAATAAACCGGCAAGCGGGCGCTGCAAGACATAAACGGATTGACAAGCATCGTTATCATGCGGCTATTGCGGCTCTCGATAGTACGTGTGGCTAGAATGGCAGGAACATTACACCCGAAACCCATTACCAGCGGAATGAACGATTTACCGTGCAACCCCATCCTGTGCATTACCCTGTCCATTATGAACGCGGCCCGCGCCATATAACCGGAATCTTCCATAAAGGAAATAAAGGCATACAGTATCAATATATTGGGCAGGAACACGATTACGCCTCCTACTCCGCCTACAATGCCGTCTACAATCAAATCTTTGAGCATACCTCCGGGCATGGCCCCCCGTACAAAATTGCCTAAAGCCTCAACCCCGTTTTCAATCCATGCCATCGGATAGCCGCCCAAACGGAATGTACATTCAAACATGATCCACATGAAAAAGAAAAATAATGGAAACCCGCAATATTTATTGGTGACGATGGAATCGATGATACGTGTGCGGCCCGACTCGTTTGTCCGTTCTTGCAGCGTCTCTTTCAGTCCGCCGGCAATAAATCCATAACGGGCGTTTGTCAGCGCCGACTCGGTATCTTCTTTCAGCGTGTCTTCAATATCCCTTACCTCCGCATCCCTTATGGCAAACAGATCTTCTTTGCCGGGAAAAGTTGACGCATAAGCCTCGACGTCCTTGTC
Source organism: Prevotella sp. (assembly GCA_031273295.1). Classification (GTDB taxonomy): domain Bacteria; phylum Bacteroidota; class Bacteroidia; order Bacteroidales; family Dysgonomonadaceae; genus Dysgonomonas. The sequence continues at coordinate 6,716 of JAISSD010000243.1, read as the reverse complement.
CTTTTCCAGTAATTTGACTGAAATATAACGACAGGGAAAAACAGGCCGGGCGGTCTTGTCTTTTTCAAGCTGTATATTAAGCCTGCTTATCGAATTCTCTATGATGTTACCATAGTATATATGTACCCGGCGGACTATGGGTTCCTTGTTTTCATATATCCTGACGACGGCGTCGAACAAATCATTTATTCCCGCACCCGTTTTGGCTACCGTCGGAACCATCGGGATGCCGATCATCCTGGATAATTTTCGATAGTCAAATTCGCTTCCGCTCTCTTTCAACTCGTCATACATGTTCAATGCGATAACGACAGGTGCCTCCATATCTATCAACTCGGTCGTCAGATACAAATTCCTTTCGAGATTTGATGCGGCCACAATATTGATTACGATATCCGGCTTTTCTTCCACGATGTGTCTTCTTACAAAAAGTTCTTCCGGTGTATAGGCCGACAGGGAGTATGTGCCCGGCAAGTCGACTATTTTGAAAAGATAACCGCCGTGTTTAAACCGTCCTTCTTTCGAATCGACAGTGACCCCGCCATAATTGCCCACATGCTCATGCGACCCCGATGCGATATTGAACAGGGATGTTTTACCTGCATTGGGATTACCGACCAGGGCTACGGTTATAACTTTCCTGTTTACGGAATAATTCCTGTTTACCGGACAACTTTCTTCTATCAAGGCTTTTTCTTGAGATGGATCCGCATTGCAGGAAAGCGCCGAAGCCGGCTTTTCGATATTCTTGCCTGTATCCGGATAAACAACTTCTATAAGTCCCGCTTCGCTACGGCGAAGAGAAACTTCATAATCCATAATTTTATATTTGATAGGGTCTTTCAAGGGAGCATTCAATATAACCTTGATGGTTTTCCCTTTAATGAAGCCCATTTCCATAATGCGCTTGCGAAAGGATCCACTACCGTTAACCCGTGCAATAACGCCTTTCTCTCCTGTTTTCAGGTCTGATAAAAGCATACCAATCAGTCTTTCTTTTAATATAGCGATACAAAGATGCGTATTTTTTCAGATATGAAGAATTTTTTTTGAGGGTATTATTTAGAACGGGTATAAAAAAGAAAGGTGCGCCCTTTGTGTTCTTTGTGTTACGCTTTGCGTCCTTTGTGTTAAATTGATTTGGCGCCCTTTGCGTTAAATGAATTTAGCCGTTCTTTTGTTGGAAAAATCAAGTGGAAACGAGTTTTTTTACCGTATACCTCCATGCACAAAACCATACCGTGCGCGATGTAATACATAAAAACCAATGCATTAGAGGTTGTATATCAATGGTCGAATCTCATGGATCAACTTTCACAAGCAGAAACATGAAACTATATCTTTAGAATAAAAACCATCGTTCGGAGTAATAAATGCCCAATATATCCGATTGTGTCCCTGCCGCATTGGTCTTATGTATATTCATATAATTATATCAAACAAATTCAACATTACAAACAACCCGGTTAATATTAACTGTCTAAATCATTGCAACTTGCACGAATATCAAGCAACAATCTTCTGTAATTTTGCAAATAACAATACTTCCGTCTTATCGGGCGAATTAATTGCCAAGGCGTCTGTAAATACAGATCATAATGCTCCAAATGAATGAAATATACAGACTGTTTCCATCTGCTTTTTCCAAAACAAAATTACAATTTTGTTTTCATTCTACAAATTTTATGGCACATAATTCACCGTGTACGACAAAAAATCCAATCTCCGCGTATTCATTTCCCTTTCCCCGAATAAACCGCCTGTTTCACCACAGCGTTTGTAATGCGGATAGACGAAACCAATCGCCCTGTGTTGTCCGAAAACACATTGATATTCCAAACATGGGTGGATCGTCCTTTATGCTGAATCACGCCTTTGGCACGCACTACATCACCCACATTGGCGCTTGATATGTGACTGGCGCTTATTTGCATGCCAAAGCACCTTTCGTCGCCGGCGCATACACTATTGGATCCTATTCCTGCTAACGATTCGGCCAGGGAAATAGTAGCGCCCCCATGCAGGATTCCCATTGTTTGCGCCGTTTGTCCGGTGACGGGCATAATTGCTTCGAGAGACGTCGGGTCGTCAGATTCTATGAAGGTGATGTTCAATGTCTCCAGAAAGGTATTCTTTATCCGTTCTTTTATATTGGCGTCGAGTCTCATTCCATCTTGTTTTGTCCCGCCAGAAAACCGTTGGCGATAATGGCGCCGTTTCCTTCCAGTTCTACCATATAAGTCTGGGTTGGTGCCATTATGCCTTGTATGGCGGTGATTTCTACATAGTCGGTACTGGTCACATTGTAGAAAAGAGTGAATTCTCCTGTCCGGCAAGGTTTTACACCGGTATATTTTTTGTCTGGTTCGTCCGGTCCCGGATCAACGGATACCCAGCCTTTTTCAGCCAGAAACGGACAGTCGCCGGTCATGGTAAGTTGCATTCCGCTTTCCAGTGTGACACGCACCAGCCGGTTGTACATGATCTTCTTTATACTTTTTACCTTTTTTTCTTCGTATACCTTGTCTTTCGTGTTGAATGACAAAACTGCATCGCCAACTTCCAGATTTTCAATATTCTTTTTCTTGTCGTCAAACATTGTAATTTTTGTACCCGCGGCCAGACTGCCGCTTTGGGCGATCATACCCGTATTGGATGCGAGCAGGCAGGCAAACGTGAATAGGAAAGATCTGATTTTCATGTGTCTATAATTTGTTTTTTAATGATCGCAAGGAACTTGCAACATATTTGGCTCCGCCGAACCCTGTTTCATGCTCTTTGGCGCTACTCTTGCCTGCCCGTTCCATAGTCAATTCCGTTTTCTATGTAAAGTTTTATACAAAGATAAAAATATTTTGTGAAACGAACCCGCCCGAATGATATATATCGGCAAATATAATGATATATGAACCGTAACAACGGACACAATCATGCAAATCATTCAATCATTCAAATCACAGTTCAGACAGACTCCTCCTTTTGAACGGAAGCGCCGGTTTGGGGAGAGGAAGAGGAAGCAGGAGGAGGAGGCGCACCCGCTTTCTGCCAAACCGACAGCTGCTCCAAAAGAGAATCCGCCAGTTTGCAAATATCTTTATATAGCTTCGTACCCGTGAGATGCCCCGCCTGGGACTTTAGCGCATCCACATGCTTGCGAACCTGAGCCAGTATCTTTTCCCTTTCCTTTTCTTCCGGATTGCCAATCCAGCGGTGTATGCGAGGCATCATACATACAAGTCCGGTCCTTGACCTTGTATTGGCATTCAGCCGGCGGCTGTAATCGCTGCAAAGACGGCTGGCTGATCGAACGCCTTGAGGTTCAGTGCCAATAAAGCGCTGTAAACACGAAGATCTCTTTCCGGATGCAACTCCAAACTACACTCCACGCAAGGATACGGGTTGGTCGACTGTACCGCAAGCCAGTTCTGATAATAGGATTCCTCCAGCGGCGGACACGGTATCCTGATTTGACTGTCGGATACCCGTTCAATCCGGGCGGGGTCAAAAATCCGGAGAAGACTGCCTTCCGGGATACGGATTAAATATACTTCCGGCCTCACGCTACTGACATATTCCGTCAATATCATCAAGCCTTCCGCAAAACAGCGCAGCAGGCTATCGCCTTCCTTACAACAGAGCAACAGGTCATTACCTTCCTTACAACAGCGATCTATTTTACAGACAGACTGCTCGTAAGCCTTCCATGAACGGCCCACAAGATACAGATTTATAAAATCAGGGCATTTGTTTTCCCGCTCCAGTATTTCCGGGATATCAAGTTTCTTCTTCTTTTTTTTATTTTCCATATTAAATTTTGTTTTTATTAATCATTCACATCAAAGACCTCCGGCTAAATCCATTAACACAAAGAATACAAAGTATATCACAAAGGACACAAAGAATTTCCTTTGCAGATTTTCCGGATTTTGCGTTAAAAATTTTGGAGTACAAAGACCTCATTTTTACCTAATTTTTTTTAACAAAACAACCTCGTAGAGAGCAAACGAGTTACCCCAAACCAAAACCTCATTACCTCATTAACTCTTTCATTATCAATCTATTCCATGTACAAAACCATGCCGCCACGGTGTAACAAGGCACGGGCGGGCGTAATTTCCGGACAACTGCGAATATATCACAAAGGGCACAAAGTGTAACACAAAGAATTTCCTTGAAAATCAGGAAGAACGCCACGCCGCAAAATGGTAAAAAAACTCGTTTCCAGCTAATTTTCTTAACAAAACAACCTCGGTAGAGCAATGGGATCATATAATCCCCCCAACCTCATTCATTCCTAATTCCTAATTCTTAATTCTTTTCTCCATTCTCCATTCTCCATTCTTAATTCTTAATTCTTAATTCTTAATTCTTAATTCTTTTAAGAAACCTTCCCGCTTTTAATGCGGGAAGGAATAAATCAAATCAATCGAATACGCGCCGCCGGCGCTACCATTCTCTTAATACGAGACACAACGAACAGGCGAGCCCTGCGACCGAGTGGTAGCGGGCACAAGAGACTCGAGATCGCCGGGATCGGGATCGATGACGCCGTACGTAGTCGGCCCGGTGGCTGACGACGTCCGATAGCCGCTGTTGTCGGTGCCGACGGAGAACAGCTCGAGGCTGGTGTAGGAGAGGCACCCGGAAGCGGGGAAGACCACACCGGAAGTCATTTTCCAAGCCGGCTTATTGGGATTCTGCCACGTACCGTCGGGACGATTGGCGCTGGAACTAACATCACTGAATGTACCTGTTTTGCCGCCCCAATCTGCGTTTTCATACTCACTGTATGTAGGCATACGCCATCTCTTGCCGTACAACGAGCCGCCCGCAACGTCAGTTATGTAACGGCATATATCACCCTTACCGATGGAAGGATTGTGAATCTCGTACAGAAAGGCACGGGTTTTATCGTTGACATCACTAGACGCGGCATAAGGTATATTATTCCCTGCATAACCGGTAGCGGACGTCCAACCGTTAGTGGCAGCATTGGGCTTGTAGACTATTTTGGATGTAGACCAGTAACCGCCACTTGCATCAAGTCCCCACAGGCTGCCCCACCTGAAGTAAACGCCCTGATAGTATCCTTTATCGGTTGTGTCCGCGTCGGCAAAAGTGAGCTTGCTACCATCCCAATAAATATTACTGCCCGCCCAACCACCGGAAGTGACAGGGGTAGGGATATACGTCGTCGCCAACTCCGGCAGTTTTACGGTTCTGGATACAGGTTCAAACTCGCCTGCGGGACTGTAAAAGGTGAAAGTGGCGGAAAGATCATCGCCGTAAACAATCACGGGATCGTTGTCGATCAGCGTGAAAGCGAAGTTTTTGTTTCCGGTGAAAACGCCTGTATCGAAAGACACGACGATATTGCCAAGGTAGTCTAGTTTCACGCACCACTCGCAATTCGAAGTAACCGCCAGAGTCTGTAGACCACCGTTGGCAGGGTACTCGGCCAATGCATTAGCTACGGTAAAGGTTTTGGCCGCAGGCTGAGTGACGGTGACCGCTCTTGTCAACAATCCCGAAGTGACAGTGACAGTTCCGGAACGGGGACTGCCAGTTGTATTTGCCGAAGAAGCGCGAACGGTGATTGTGTTGAGCGACCCTGTTGCAGTAGGGGCCGTACTTGACCCGCCAGCCGATATTGCCAGCCAGCTGCCGGTGGACGTGACTGCAGTTGTATAACCACCCGGATAACTTGTGGACAAACTTATAGCTCCAGTTGTATTGACAGCATTATTGGCGAGAGTAAAAGCGTCTGTGCTGACGCTCAATGAATAATCCTTGTTGTAGGCATGGGAAGTCAAAGACTCGTTTGTGACAGAGATCTGCACGGCGGCAAGGGCATCCCCGACCAAAGCTTCCGCCGCGGTAGCGTAACCCCTGTGAACCACGCTTTTGATATTGACCTTGTAACGGTGATTGCGCAAAACCGGCAGGTATGTCCCGCTTGTATTCACAAAGTCGATACGGTACCAGGTGGTAGTGGCTTCACCGTTGTATTTGCCTCCAACGACAAGGCAGGCATTGTTGGCATTGCCTGCCGTCCCTGCGGCATGCTCTGCCATGTATATCGCATTCATGCAAGAGACGTCCCCGCTGAAACCATCAGTGGTAGTTGCCTTGTCGTATGGAACCGGATTGGTAGTGTTGACGGCGGCTGCCGACGGTATGGATACCGCAGTAGCAGTTGCTCCCGAATAATTGCCGCTATAAGGAGACACGGAACCCTTGCCGTGAGAATTGTACAGATAAACCGATTCGAGCTTGAATGTGGAAAGTCCCTGAGCCGTTTCACCATTGAAATTGAGTCCGACGTCTATTTTGGCAACAGCCCGCATCAGTGATATGGCCTGTATCGACTCAATGTCGGACAGGTCTACAGTCTCCATGCCCCACATCGGAAAAGGCGTGAAATCCGTGGCGGTGGCCTTGGTTACATTCCACTTGCCCGGACAAGTGAATTCCAGCTTTGTCATTGCTTCCGTTGCAGTAGTGGTACCGGATATGATCGTATTTCCAACCGCCGCAGTTACAATGGTATGGGCATTGGCTATAACCATTACCTGGACGGATGTGACGTCGCCGGCCTCCGACAAGTCCACGATGAAGGTTTTTGCATTGCCACCGCCGGATGCATCGGCTATGTCTTCTCCCGGAGCATGGCACAGGAATTTGCTGTTGCTATTGTCAAAGACAAGAACGTCGAC
>JAISSD010000211.1 GCA_031273295.1 Prevotella sp. | reverse complement strand
GGAAGAGACCGCCTCCGGCCTCTCTTCATCCCGTGTACACGAACCAAGTAAAGCCAGTCCCGCCAGGGCAAGAACAGGCGCCGCTGTTCTGAATTTGTGATGTATCATATACTGTCAGTAAGTTATTGTTGATCCTTTTAGGAGACAAATATATTGAATCCGGTCGGATAAGCCGTTACAGATTTCCGCCTTTTTATATTCAATTGTCGGAATCAGGGGCGGAAATCAAACAGAGAGGGTGTTTTTTTGCCTGTAATGCAAGGAAATTAAGGAAATTAAAGAATTTAAGGAATTTAAGGATATTGAGGATATTGAGGAAAATGAGGAAGCTGAAATCTGCCCGAACCGGCGCACGTCATTCTCTTGCAGTATAAAATACTGATTATTAATGCATAAAGAAAAAGGCTGCGACAGAAATTCCGCCCACAGCCTTTTTACAGACCTATACACATTTACTCTCCCGTTTTTTTATAATATTTCGGCGTATATCCGGGGAAGAGTTCCGGATGAAATATATGCGCCATATCCTTCAAGATATAATCCGGATGGATAGGCAAATCCTCATAATAACCCGAATATGCCGTATTGCATCCGTATATGTTTTTTTCCTTGAATGCCTTAAAGCAGGAGTAAGGCTTGTATTCTTTCTCCAGACTTTGATATGTCATGTCTTTAGGCCAGTTGTATTTAATTATCCAGAAATCCGCTTCGCCGGCCTTGTCCAGTACGGATTCGAAAGTCAGGGGCGTATAAGTTGTCGAATTATCGTCAGACCAGCAATATGAGGTTCCCGCATCGGATAGCATATTTGCCATAAAGCTTTTGCCTCCGGGCATATTCCATTTGTTTTGATAACGCATGTCGGTAAAGACGGAAGGACGATTTGCGGTTCTTGCCACGGCTTCTTTGACTGCATTATAATTTTTTTCGGTAACGGCAAACAGAGAATCGGCCAATCGCTCCTTTCCGATAAATAAAGAATAATAGCGTATCCATTCGGCGCGTCCCAACGGATGTGATTCGGTATAATCGGTCGTTTCCAGAATCGGAATTCCTGTTTTTTCTATGCCGCCGTATGTCCAGCCTTGTATCGGAGTGGCAAATATGGCGTCGGGGCCGAGCATTATCAATCTTTCCGTATCGGGTTTACCGGCCATTCCCAAATCCGCTATTGTCCCGGTCCTTACGCCGTCCTGTATATTGGATAGCTTTATATATCGAGGTTCGCACACGCCCTTTATCAGATCCACGGCGTCCAGCTCGTTCAGGGTAGAGCAGTGAATAGTGGAGTATGTCGCTACTGTTTCCAAAGGTATTCTTACGATTGTACCTTCAGGCGGATTTGCGGGTATATCTTTATTCTTTGCTACAAGAACATACGTTTGCAGCATACGTGTAGTATCCCACGGGTCACGCACCGACACGGTAGTGTATCCGTCATACTTTTTTACCTGAAAGCCTTTGGCATAATATACGGCATATTCTGTTTGCGGCTTGATGCCATCCTGTCCGGCAGGCTTGCGGTAGTTGCAGCCTGCCTGTATGAGGACAAGAGAAAAAAGCAGTGTGATATTCAAGAGTTTCATTTTACGCCTGTAATGAAGTATGCTCCCATCGGGTTGATACCCCCGGTTTTGAAGGAGTTGACGTATTTCCCGTTTCCATCGAAGATATGCATGCTTCCTTCATTCTTGTAATCGGAAGTTGCAAGATAAATATTATTTGTAGCAGGATCTACCGTAATATTATAGGTATTGGTCAAATCGGCTTTACCGCTTTCTACGAAGGATTCGTCTACAATTCGGTCTGTTTTCATATCATAATAAGAAAGACGCGTGCTGCTCTTTTTCGTCACATTGTCGTATACTTCTTTCATTAATAACAGTTTATCCCCTGCAACCTCCATGTTTGTAGCCACATCGGTTCCTATTGTTGTTACAGTAGACGTCCCGGCCGCTATCTTTTGGAGAGCCGGAAGGATATCATTATAATTTCCACTGGATATGACGTAGATATTTCCGTTTTTATCGCTTGTGATCTTTGTCGGATTTACAGTTACCGCGATATCCGGTTCCCTGGTAAAAGAAGCCAGGTTGATTACGGCAACGTTCTTTCCGGCTCCTGTACCCATATAGTCTGATATCACAGTATACAGTTTGTTGTTGACTACAGTCACTTCTTCGGGATATGTACCGCCTGTCGCCACTTTTTTATCGATTGTCATTGCCGTTGTATCTATACGCACGATGTCGCCGTCGTATGTGCTTGCATACACATTTCCGCTGTGGGCTGCCACCGAGCGTGGTTGTTGTGGCTGGCCGCCGCTATTCAGGGGTTTGATGATAGCATCGGAACCGTCGTTGTACTTAAGAAGTTTTCCTTTTTTATCGGTTACATAAATGCAGTTTGACTGAGTCATGGTTATATACATTTTAGAACCGTAGACAAGCATATCCTGTCCTCCATATCCCGGTTCAATTTTGTTTTGATTGAGAAAAACTTCTTTTACCGGTTGAGAATTGTTTTTGTTGGCGTCGAAATAGGTAAGGGACGCCGGAATATTAGCGCCTTTGCTACCTGAATTCAGGACATAAAAACCGGTATTTGAGATGTCAAAATCAAACGGGAGGATAATGTCTTTATCATCTTTATCATCGTCGCTACACGAAAACAGGGAGAAAGCCAGCATGGCGAAAAATACGCTTTTCAATAAGATCTTTTTCATTGTTGTTGTTATTAAGTTGATAATTAACAGAATGTCTGTTGAATTTTTGTTTAATTATATGTTTATGTCTTTAAAACTTGAAACTTGCAGAAACATTGAACGAGCGGCCTGGCATAGGATAGTATTTCATTACCTCGTACTGCTTGTTCCAGATATTGGCGATACCCGCCTGTAATAAAATATGATATTCATTCCGATGTATTTGTCTGTTTATACTGATGCTATGCTCCGAATAGCTTTTCATTCCGTATGTCGGGATATTCCGGTGCCAAAAGTAACGCTCTCCTGTAACCAGCAACGAATAAGAGAAGTTCAGCCATGGGTTTTTGAAAATTGCCGACGCCGCTCCCGAATGTTTCGGCGTGTATATAAGCTGGTTGTTGTAAGAGTCTTCTTTCGGATCGGTCAGGTCTATCGCTTTCATATAACTGTACGAACCGGAAATATCAATGTTCATATTGTCGGTAATATCTATTCCCGCAGAGAGTTTTACATCTACCCCCGATATACCGGCTTCTCCCAGATTTGTAGTATAGGCATAGAATGTCGAAGGTTGTATCACAATCTTGTCTTTGACTTTATTGTAGTATCCGTCGACAGACAGGCTGATGTAATTCGATTTGGCGGCGGGGATACTGCCTGCCCACGTAACGCCTGCATTGTATTGCCGGGCGGATTCGGGCTTTATTGTAGACAGCGACCTCGTATAAAAAGCCTCCGTAAATGCAGGTATCCTGAATATGTCTTTATAGGACGCTCTTATTCTCAACTGCGGACAGGAAAGTAAAGGAACAAAAGACAAGCTGACGGCAGGCGACAGCTTCCTGTAAATATTATCGGACGATGAGGTTTTTATTTTTTCCGTAACACAAGTTCCCAACAAACTGGCGTTTAGCGTCAATCTTGAAATTTTATACCGGGCGGCCAGAGCAACCAGTAAGCTGTATCTTTCGGGTTCCGACCTGTTTCCCCCGAATTTTGAAGTCTCGTCTTTTAGCTTGTTGTATGATAGATCTTCCGCCAAAGAGAAAGAGAGATCGTTGTTTAATGTAAATAAAACGGCGTTTGACCAATATACCTCTTGTTGTTTATACCTGTCAACCCTTTCGCCGCCTTCGTATGCATCATAAATGTCTCGGTAGCGGGTATAAATGCGGTCGTATTTCGCCTGCGATTTAAACTTGAATTGTTTCCCGAAAGAGTTGCCATATACTGCTTGGGCAAAGAAATTCTTTTCCCAAAGGCGTTCCACTCTGTAGTTGTTCTGAAAATCGACGGCTCCGGGCAAACCTCTTTCCGAGTCGAAACAGTATAATTTAAAGTTCAGGATTCCCGATTTTCCAAGCTTGTTGTACAGGTTTGTTTCAACACGGTAGATACTCGCATCGCTATTGCTTCTTTTGTCGTGGAAAGGGGTTTTGCCGTTCATCATGTCGAATGGATATTGTCCGTCGACGCGTTGCAGGCTGCCATTGATTGCAATCACTGATTTTTTGCCTAGTCTGCGTGCGTAATCCAGTACCGGATTGAACAACCCGAACGAGCCTGTTTTTACTTGTATTTTACCTTCATGTTTTTTGCTCGAGAGCTGCGGCGTCACAGTCTGAAAGTTCAATACGCCTGCCGATGCAAAGGATTTGGCGGTTTGGAATATATCGTCCGCCTGTCCTATACTGAGGGAAACCATCGATATATTGTCCAAGGCGAAGCGGCCGACGTCTACCTGTCCCGATTGCATGTTGCTCGCTATAATACCATCATAGCTGATAGCAGTATGTTCGGCGCCCATGCCCCGTATGGCAACCGTTTTTAGTCCGCCGATACCGCCGTAGTCTTTCAGCACGACGCCATTGAATCGGCGTACAACATCGGCAACGGATTGCAAGCCCTGTTCTGCAACGGTTTCGGATGTGATCACTTGCAATGGCGAGGCGGAACGGGAAACCGAAGGCTTTATTTGTGCGGATATTTCTATTTCCGGCAGGTTTTGCGTTTTAATGCTGTCGTTTATCCTGGCTTGTGAAAATACACAAACCGGAAAACAAAAAAGGAAAACGGAAGATAATAAAGTCCTCGTCACTGCATACATAACTTATAAATTTAATCGCAGCATCCGACAAGGACAAAGAAAAAAGAACGGTCAAATTCCCTTACGCCTGTTTCTTGAGCCTTATTCCTCGAAAGCTGTTTGAAAAAATAGATTTGGCAGGTTTTCTGACTTGTCCCGTTTTACACGACCTTCCCGTTTTTACAACAGTGGTATGCGTTTTGTGTAAAACTTTCCGGGAGACACACAGCAGCGGGTCTGTTCAGGATTCGCACCTGATTCCCTTTTAATCGCTCATCCGGCAAAACGCGGATTTGCAACACCAAAACGGCGCAAAGATATATAATTAAATTTATAATCCGCTTATTCCGGGTGAATTTTAATTTGACTGCGTCAAACAGACGTTTCGTAAGGGATTAGGCGCTAAGGAATTGTACAAAAATAAACGGGAAACATTTATTTTTTTTCGCTAATGTATCGTTTGTTTGTGAACAGAATTATTAAAATATATTATCCAAATAATCTAAAAAAGAGATTGCCATTCTGTTATTGCACACTCTTTTTTTTAACTTTGTCGCTCCTATAAATATTACACTTAATCATCGACACAAATATTATTTATGAAAAAAGCATTATTATTTCTTGTTTTACCGGTTATTTCTACTATCGGCATGTATGCCCAAAACCCTGCGACATGGACGGTTAAACTTGCGGATAAAGGAAATGGCGATGTGGAATTAACCGCAAATTTCAAGATTGACCCGACATGGCATCTCTATGATATCCATATTCCTGAAGGAGGACCTATGCCAACCGGTTTGTCGATAGATAAACTGAAAGGGGCGACAAAGGCCGGCGAGTTTAAAGCCGTCAACTCGAAATTGAAAAAAAGTTACGACGAAATATTCCAGATGGAAATCGGATATTACGAAACCCAGGCTACATTTGTCCAGCGCCTGAAAGTAACGGACAAGGCCGCATTTGTGCTTGAGGGAGATTTGCGTTCGCAAGTCTGCAGCGAAGTTGACGGACAATGTATCCCGATAAAAATAGACCTGGATTTCAAATCGAAAGATCTGCCTGCTACACTGGTTGTCGCCGATGGAGGCGGCAGTGAAATTTCCGCTGCAAATAACACTGAGACATTGACTGTGGATACGGTAGCAACCGACACGTTGACCCAAACGACGCTAACCACGCCAGCCGATAGCGGCGATTTGTGGGCGCCCGTTGTTGTTAAAGAATACGGTGCGGCGGATGATACATCCGAACAGACATACTGGTTTATTTTTGTTTCAGGCTTTTTATGGGGTTTTGTGGCATTGATCACCCCGTGCGTGTGGCCGATGATACCGATGACAGTCAGTTTCTTTTTGAAACGGAACAAGAAAAACAAGGGTAAAGCTATCAAAGACGTTGTAACTTATGGTTTGGGAATTATAATCATATATGTAGCCCTGGGCCTGTTAATAACAGCTGTATTTGGAGCCGGCGCGCTTAATAATATGGCTACGAGCGCAATATTTAACCTTGTATTCTTTGCTTTGCTGATTGTTTTTGCGGCGGCCTTTCTGGGCGCTTTCGAGCTGACGCTTCCCTCGTCATGGACAAATAAAATGGATCGGAAGGCCGATTCCACCACAGGCGTCATAAGTATCTTCTTTATGGCGTTTACGCTGGCTTTGGTTTCATTTTCGTGTACCGGGCCTCTTATCGGGAATTTGTTGGTACAGGCGGCCGGCACAGGCTCTATCATTGCCCCGGCGATAGGCATGTTTGGCTTTGCGTTAGCGTTATCCTTGCCCTTCTCTTTGTTTGCCATATTTCCTTCGTGGCTCGAGAGTATGCCGAAATCGGGAGGGTGGCTCAATTCGGTCAAGGTCGTGTTGGGATTTTTAGAATTGGCGCTGGCTCTGAAATTCTTTTCCGTGGCCGATCTCGCTTATGGATGGGGAATTCTCGACCGCGAAGTATTCCTTGTGCTGTGGATTGTGATTTTCATATTGCTTGGCGTTTATTTACTGGGTAAATTGAAGTTGCCGCACGATAGCGACCTGAAGCATGTGTCTGTGGCGCGCCTGTTTCTGGCTATTATATCGTTTGCATTCGCCGTTTACATGATACCCGGATTGTGGGGCGCGCCGTTGAAATCCATCAGCGCCTTCTCTCCACCGTTGTCTACTCAGGATCTTAATCTTTATAAAGGAGAAGTACATGCCATGTTTGACGATTACGAGGCAGGTATGGAATATGCCCGAAAAAACAACAAGCCTGTAATGATAGACTTCTCCGGCTACGGTTGCGTCAACTGCCGGAAGATGGAAGCTTCCGTATGGACAGACGTCCGGGTGAAAGGCCTCCTTGAAAAGGATTATGTACTGATAACGCTGATGGTAGATAACAAGAAGAGTCTGCCGGAGGTAATGGAAGTGGAAGAAAACGGTAAAACGGTAAAGCTGAAAACAATAGGCGACAAATGGAGCTATTTGCAAAGCCATAAATTTGGATATGTGGCTCAACCCTACTATGTTTTATTGGATTATAACGGCAAACCGATAGGCCCTTCCTATGCCTACAACGAAGATGTGGCGGAATACATCAAGTTTCTCAATATGGGACTGGATAACTTCAAGAAACAAAAAGAAGAAAAATAAACGCGGAAAGCAGGTTTGAAAGAACCTGCCGTTTCCATAAACAATGCAAGCGGCTATGCATACAAAAGAAGAAAAGACAGAAGCTTTCGGAAGGCTTCTCGGCGTCATGGACGAACTGCGTGTGAAATGTCCGTGGGACGCCAAACAGACAAATGAAAGCCTTCGGACAACAACGATCGAAGAAGTATATGAACTATGCGAAGCCATTATTAAAAACGATGATAACGAAATAAAGAAAGAGACAGGCGATGTACTTCTCCATGTAGTTTTCTATGCAAAAATAGGGGAGGAAAAAGGCGTTTACGATATTGCCGACATATGTAATGCTTTGTGCGACAAACTGATATACCGGCATCCGCATGTGTTTGGCGATGATGCGGCCAAAACGTCCGGCGAAGTGGAAAAATCGTGGGAGCAGCTGAAATTGAAAGAGAAAGGAGGAAACAATACCATACTCGCAGGCGTACCCGCCTCTCTTCCGTCCGTCGCCAAAGCGCACCGTATACAGGACAAAGCCCGTAATGCAGGATTCGACTGGAAAAAGAAAGAAGATGTATGGGACAAGGTTTCGGAGGAATTTACGGAATTGAAGAATGAAATATCAAACATGGATGCAGACCGGATGGAAGCCGAATTTGGAGATATGTTTTTCAGCCTGATCAATGCCGCCCGGTTGTATAAGATCAATCCCGATAATGCGCTGGAACGCACAAACCAAAAGTTTATCCGTCGTTTTAACTATATAGAACAGGAAGCGAAAAAGCAGGGGAAAAACCTGAAGGATATGACGCTCGCCGAAATGGACGCCTTGTGGGAACAGGCTAAAAAGACAGAGTAAGAGCAGATTGTAAAATAAAAAAGGGTATGGGTTTAAAGTCCATACCCTTTTTATTTCAGTATACCATTCCTTTAGGCAGAAATAAATAATTCATAACAGGATATGTCGGGATGATTGAATTTTGATGTTCAATTAAAAATAAACCGCCGCACCTAGATTCAACGCGCTGTTGCCATAATCTTTCCTCACCTTGTTGGTTATGGAAAAAGGCGTGTAATGATATTCCAGATAAAGCCCCGCTCTTTTATACCGGATATTAACGCCGCCAAAAACATCCAGGGTTTCAAAACTGTACCATTTGTCATTATCGTCATAATAATACTCTTTTTCCAGATCTGTCTGGACAGAGATAACTCCGGCTCCGGCATAAGTAGTCCAGTAAATATTTTTGGCAACGGCCTGCTGATAACGGAAGCGTAGGTTTATATTTCCGATAAAACGGGCTTTTGCTACTTCAGTCCAACCGGAATGATAATAATCAAACAATTGCCTGTTCACAGGAAACGCAATCCGAAAACCGAAATCTATAGCCATTTCTTTCTTTATAGGATATCCGATGTAAGCTCCGACCGAGGGCGCGGCTTTGTATGCATTCCTTAAATTCCCCAACGGAAGCCAACTTCCGGCATGTATTTCCATATAATAGTCAAAGTATTCTTTCCGTTTCCCCGTATCCTCCTCATATTGTGGTATATCAAACTGATTGTACGCAGCTTCGGGCAGTACGGGAATACTCATTACCTCTTGCAAAAGCGGGGCCAGTTCATAATCATTCCTGCCATACCCGTAATTACCAAGTACACAACTCACATATCGTCCTCTGACTTCCTGCACCACATAATAAACAATCAAAGGTTTGGTGCTTTGTCCGGCTCCGGGCTTCTGTTTGTAAACGACACGATGGGCAAGAGAAGGAATCCCTTCAAACAGAATATCTATATCGTCTTCTGCCAGAACGTTGATATTTTCATGCATATTGGCGTCAATGCGCGTGTTGATATCCAGATTTGCGCTTTCGAACGACGGAAACTCCGACCAGCTCATCTGTCCGCCTTTACAATTTACATTATGCGGACTCGTCCACCTGCAAGCCGAACCAAGATCTATTTCCCGGCCCGCGAATGAAAGCGAGTTTGCTGTTTGCTCATCAAGAATACAGTGATCAAGCCCGTTTTTGAGATACATTTTGATCACCTCCTCTTCCAATACAACATCGCGTTGATTAAGCGTCCGGAATGAAACGACCTCCACTTCCCTGTCAGACTTGTTAAAGATATAAAACACCTGGTTCAGCTTTACTTTCGGACGGCCTTTCACCTTCGATTCGGATTCTATGATCTTGTTTGTTTTCGAAAATCCGGGTTCGGAAAATTCAGCGAGAATTGTTTCCATACCGTACTTCTTTTTTATGGAGTTGATTGTCTTTTTATTATTCACTTGCCCCTTGGCCGTAGTAATAAAAATCTCATATCCGCTTAATTCCAACATCACCTCGCCTTTCCTGTTCCTTAAGCCCTGCATACCGCCAAGGTCATATTCTTGAGAGAATAAAGGAGTTGATAACAATATAAAAAAGCCGGTTAACAGAAGATCTTTCATAATTCATACTTATATTGTAATTATATTCAAATATATATCTTTTTATTAAAACCTGGTGAACCCATCTTGACTTTTCCGGTTTTACAGAAATAATTTTTGACTGAAGCCGCTTTTTGACGAGGATATGAAATAAGGAGCTAGCAAGCTTGTCGGAATAAATATTGATAGATGTGTTAGTTCATGTAGATATGTAAAAAATGAAAATATTTATAAAGAAGACAATGCAACTTTTACCGCCAAATTGGTTTTAGCGCTAAAAATTCATATCTTTGCATTAACGTAATGCAAATTACGGTAACGGTGATTACGGTAACGCAAGTCTATAAAAAAGGAAATTTTAAAAAATTCATATCTTTGCATTGCCGTAACGCAGATTATCGTAATGCAGATTACGGTAACGGTAATTACGATAACGCAAGTATATAAAAAATGAAATTTTACGACAGGATATCTGAGATTACAGTTTTGCAAAGCATGGAACAAGCTTCTGCGGAAACTGCACAAATGACAATGATGGTCGGGCGTAGGCGTGTCGGCAAAACGGCATTGCTTAAAAATGCTTTTAAGTCTGCGCCTTTTCTGTATTTCTTTGTGGCAAAAAAAAACGAGGTGTTATTGTGTGATGAATTTTCCCGGGAAATCCGTGAAAAATCAGGGATCCCTATCGGTAGTTATTCCAGTTTCTCCGAGTTATTCAAGGCAATCATGCAATTGTCGCAACGGATAAATTTTACTTTGGTTATTGATGAATTTCAGGAGTTCCGCACTGTCAACCCTTCCATATTCAGCGATATGCAAAATATATGGGACTCAACGAAAGACAATAGTAAGATCAATCTCATACTTTGTGGCTCAATCTACTCTATGATGAAACGTATTTTCGAGAGTTCCAAAGAGCCTCTTTTCGGTAGGGCTACGGCTCGGATGATTGTCAAAGCTTTTGATATCAATACAATTAAAGAAATATTGTCAGATCACCACCCTGATTATACTAACGAGGACTTATTGGCTTTCTATATGATAACCGGCGGCGTCGCCAAGTACATCGAGCAATTGGTTAATAAAAAGGCATTTACCAGAAAAGCTATTCTTGACGCCTTGTTCGTCGAAGGGTCATTCTTTCTGGATGAGGGTCGCAATGTATTGATTGATGAGTTTGGAAAAGATCATGGTAATTATTTTTCTATTCTATCGTTAATTGCTTCATCCAAAACAGATAGAGGGCAAATTGAAAGCGCCCTTAATATGGATGTCGGCGGTTATCTTGAACGATTGGAAAAGGAATACAGTATAATCAAACGCAACCGTCCTTTCGGAGCGAAAGAAGGCAGCCGTTCCAACAAATACAAAATTGAAGATTGTTTTCTAAATTTCTGGTTTCGATTTATCTATAAATACCGTAGCGCGGTAGAAATCGGCAACCTCGATTATGTACGGGATATCGTAGAACGGGATTACGAAACATATAGCGGGATCATTTTGGAAAAATACTTCCGCGCAAAGATGATTGAATTAAAAGAATTTTCCGACATTCAGGGCTATTGGAATTCCAAAGGTGAAAATGAAATTGATATAGTAGCTGTAAATGATGTAAAAAAATGTATGGCGTTTTGTGAAGTGAAACGCAATCCTCGCCGCATTAGCTTGGAAAAACTGGAAAATAAAGCGAAAGATATCGTTGTGAAATATCCGAAATTCTCAATCGAATATAAAGGACTCTCGTTAGAAGATATGTAATTCTATGTCCCAACAAGATTTCGACAATTTCAAGCGCCGCCTGAAAGAATGGAAAGAAACCCATCCGGAGGAATACGACCTGTTCGAGAAAGAAATGAACGGTCGTGATGCTGCTGGCTGTCCTTTTTAACTAAAAAGAACTTTCTCGCCGATAGAAAAAGTTAATCTATAAGGATCTCGATTAATTCAAGTAACTTTGGCAAGCCTTTTGCTATATGTAAGATGCATAATTGAAGAAAGGCGGATCCCGTATTGACGGTTTGCACGGTATTTTTTTGTAATTAATTATGAATGAAATAGATACTAAAATATGAAAGAAGAATTTATCGATAAAGAATTTGATAACGGACAGCCTGTAGAGGCAGACAGTCTGACAAATAATCAGTCGGAAGAGACAGCGGAATTGGAAACAGGTGACATTGTGACTGACTGGGAAGCTAAATATAGCGATTTGAACGACTCGTATTTGCGTCTGAACGCGGAATTTGACAATTACCGCAAGCGTACCCTGAAAGAGAAAACCGAATTGTTGAAATTGGGAAGCGAACGCGTCCTGCTTGATATTATATCTGTGGTAGACGACTTCGAACGCGCATTGGATAATATATCCAAAACCGGAGACATAGAAGCGGTGAAAGACGGTATTGATTTGATTTACAGTAAGTTTGTTAACTTTCTGACAAAGCATGGCGTGAAGGAAATGGAAACGGTCGGACATGCTTTCGACACAGACAGGCATGAGGCGATAACCACTATTCCGGCTCAATCGGAAGATGATAAAGACAAGATTGTAGACAGCGTGCAGAAAGGATATACGCTTGATGATAAAGTTATTCGTTACCCGAAAGTAATTGTTGCAAAATAAAATAAGAAGGGATTCCAATGGCAGCCACGGCGAAAAGAGACTACTACGAAGTACTGGGAGTTACCAGATCCGCAACTTTCGAAGAAATAAAAAAGGCTTACCGCAAAAAAGCCATACAATTCCATCCCGACAAAAATCCGGGAGATAAAGAAGCGGAAGAAAAATTCAAGGAAGCGGCGGAAGCATACGAGATATTAAGCGACGAACAAAAGCGAGCTAAATACGACAAATACGGACACGCAGCGCCGGGTGGATTTGGCGGACAGGCCGGGGGATTCTCCATGGATGATATCTTCTCACAGTTTGGCGACATATTCGGCGGACATTTTGGCGGAGGTTTCGGCGGTTTTGGAGGACAACGCGGGCCGGGACTAAACCGCGGTTCGGATTTGCGCGTGAAGGTAAAACTGACGTTAAAGGATATAGCTTCAGGTGTTGAGAAAAAAATAATGTAAACAAGTTCGTGGCCTGCTCGCATTGCAAAGGCACCGGCGCAGACGGAGGCACGGCATACGAAACTTGCTCGACATGCAAAGGATCGGGTGTTGTTACCCGTGTAATGAACACCATTTTGGGACACATGCAGACGCAATCTACATGTCCGGCTTGTAACGGGGAAGGTAGAAGCGTCACCAGGAAATGCAGTCATTGCTCCGGAGAGGGAATCGTCCGTGAAGAAGAAGTGATCGCAATCAATATACCTGCCGGAGTTGCCGAAGGAATGCAACTTTCGATGAGCGGAAAAGGGAATGCCGCCCGTCATGGCGGCATTAATGGCGACTTGCTGGTTCTTGTGGAAGAAGAACAGCATCCGGAACTGTTCAGAGACGACAACGACGTTGTTTATAATCTGCTATTGTCCGTTTCTACTGCCGCGCTGGGAGGCAATGTCATAGTCCCGACAATAGACGGAAAGGTAAAAGTAACAATAGAACCGGGAACCCAGCCGGGAAAAGTGCTTCGCCTGAAAAATAAAGGCTTGCCGAGTGTCAACAGATACGGGACAGGAGACTTGCTCATAAATATAAGCGTTTATATACCTGAAAAGCTTAGCGATAGCGAAAGATCAACGCTGGCAAAATTGGAAAATTCGCCGAATTTCCAGCCTGGAAAATCAGTGAAGGAGAAGATATTCAACCATTTCAGAAAGATGTTTGATTGATAAAAAATATGAAAGCAGTCGATAACAGGCTGCTTTTTTATTGGAAATATCCTGTAAACAGGTATCTTTGATCTTGTTAAAGTAATTAACGGTGGGTTTTGGAGTACGAAAACCCCGTTCCCGCCTGATTTTTCCAACAAAACACCGGTAGCAATGGAATATAATTCCCCCAACCTCGTTACCATTAAAAATAAGTATATGAAAGCAGAATACAATAATTTATACGCGCATTTTGTTTTTACAGCTTTGAACAGAATGCCGCGTTCGCCCGTTTTATACTTGAAAAAGAAATATATGGCAAACAAGCGCAATCATAAATCGCTATTGATCCATATTTCCAAATCCATATTTTCGCAAACCGATTCTGTTTGGGTATAATAAATTAACGCTGGAAATTATGAAAATAAAAGAAATCTTGCATACCATAGAGTTGCTGGCTCCGATACCTCTTCAAGAAAGCTTTGACAATAGCGGCGTCCAGATAGGGGACGCCAATCAGGAAGCAAAAGGGGTAGTCGTCTGCATAGACGTCACCGAAGCTGTAATGGACGAAGCCATTGCGCTGGGATGCAATCTTGTTGTATCGCACCATCCGCTGGCTTTTCGCAGCTTCAAGTCCCTGATCGGGAGAAACTATGTGGAGCGTTGCCTGATAAAGGCCTGCAAGCATGATATTGTAGTCTATGCGGCGCATACAAATCTTGATAACGCACCGCGGGGCGTCAATTATTATCTGGCGGAAATGCTGAATTTGCAAGATGTGAGGATCCTTGACCCGCAAAAAGGAAAATTGCTCAAACTGGCGACCTTTGTTCCGAAATCCCATGCCGAACTTGTTCGTAACGCTTTGTTTAATGCAGGGGCGGGAAATATCGGGAATTACGATTCGTGTAGCTACAATGTGTTTGGAGAAGGAACTTTCAGAGCCGGGGAAAATGCAAATCCCTTTATCGGGGAACCCGGGGAATTGCATACGGAACCGGAAGTACGGATTGAGATGGTACTTCCTGTATACAGGCAACCGGAAGTAAGGCGCGCCCTGATAGCAGTACATCCGTATGAAGAGCCGGCATACGACTTTTACTTGTTGGAAAATACATGGGCGCAAGCAGGGAGCGGTATCGTAGGCGCATTGCCCGAAGAAACGGACGAAGAAGATTTCCTGTACTTGTTGAAAGACACATTCCATCTGAAAACGATCCGGCATTCGGCTTTACGCGGAAAGCCTGTCAGAGACGTCGCCATTTGTAGCGGAAGCGGGGCGTTCCTGATACCGAAGGCAATATCGTATAGCGCTGACGTGTTTGTCACGGGTGAGGCAAAGTACAACGATTACTACGATGTAGAGGATAAGATCTTGCTGGCGACAGTAGGACATTACGAATCCGAGATTTTTACAAAGAATATATTTTTCGATATTATTTCGAAAAAATATCCTACCTTTGCGGTATATATGTCGGGATTTGATGTGAATCCCGTAAATTATTTGTAGATCGGCGGCGACATACTCCCGCCATTTACGGATGATGTGGTAAGAGAATGGTTCTATGCTGTTTGACTGCTGCATTTTTTTATAATAACGGTTCTCTGATTATAACTTATATAAACTCATGGCCAAGAAGCAAGAAAAAGAAATCACAGTAGAGGCAAAGCTAAAGACGCTTTACGCCTTGCAACAGAAACTATCTGAAATAGATAATATAAAGATCCTTCGCGGAGAGCTGCCATTGGAAGTAGCCGATCTTGAAGACGAGATCATCGGTTTGGAAACCCGTATCAAAAAGTACGAAGCCGAGCTGAAAGAAGCCGATACAGCCGTTTCCTTCCAAAAGCAAAAAGCGAAAGACAGCACATTGAAGATTGAAAGGTACAAAGAGCAGTTGGACAATGTGCGTAACAACCGCGAATTTGATCACCTGAGTAAAGAGATCGAATTTGAAACCCTGGAAATTGAATTGTCCGAAAAACGTATTCGTGAATTTACGCAAGATTCCACGAGCCTGACGGAACAAGTCGGGAAAAGCAAAGATTTCCTTCAGGAGCGTTCCGCCGATTTAAAGCAAAAGAAAGAAGAACTTGACAATATTATATCCGAAACCAAACAACAGGAAGAACAGCTCCGCGAAGAAGTAAAAGACATTGAAACGAAAGTCGAACCTCGTTTATTGCAGGCATTCAAGCGTATCCGCAAGAGTGCGCGCAATGGATTGGCCCTTGTTTGTATCGAACGCGGCGCTTGCGGAGGGTGTTTCAACAAAATACCGCCCCAAAAACAAATGGATATTAAAATCGGGAAAAAGATCATCGTATGCGAATATTGCGGACGTATTATGATTGACCCTGAACTAATTAATCCGGCACAATAGGATCAATAAAAAAATACAGGTTAATATTTATTAAAATCGGGAAGGTTAAACGTAACTTCCCGATTTTTTTATCTATATATCGCGACCTTTGTAATTCATATAGTGTTGTATATTTTTTATTGTTCGAATTTAAAATTGGAAAACTTTTTTACAGTGTAAAGAAAATAAGTATTTGATAATTAGATATTTATTTTTAAAAAAGGAAAACTTTTGTTTTTGTCGAAAAAATATTGTTGGAAAATTTGTTTCATCTTTCCGAATTGAGTAATATTGCACCGTGAAAAAACAGCAGGCTTTTCATTTTGAAACAAAAACTTAAATAATCTAAAAATATTGAAAAAGATGGTACAGGAAGTTTACACTTTCGATGAAGCGTATAATGCCGCATTGGATTACTTTAAGGGTGATGAGCTCGCCGCTAAAGTATGGGTAAATAAATACGCGCTGAAAGATGCAACGGGTAATATTTATGAACGATCGCCTGACGATATGCACTGGCGTTTGGCAAACGAGATTGGCCGCATAGAGGCCAAGTACGAAAACGGATTGTCGAATAAAGAATTGTACGATCTTTTTAACCGCTTCAAATATATTGTACCTCAGGGTAGCCCGATGACAGGCATTGGGAATGATCATCAGATAGCCTCCCTTTCAAATTGCTTTGTGATAGGGTTGAACGGGCCGTCGGACTCATACGGAGCCATCATCCGTGTAGATGAAGAACAGGTGCAATTGATGAAACGCCGTGGCGGGGTAGGACACGACTTGTCGCACATCCGCCCCAAAGGCTCGCCTGTGAAAAACTCGGCTTTGACTTCCACGGGACTGGTGCCGTTCATGGAAAGGTATTCAAACTCGACGCGCGAGGTTGCCCAGGATGGCCGCCGCGGCGCTCTCATGTTGAGCGTATCTATTAAACATCCTGATTCGGAATCCTTTATCGATGCGAAAATGTCAGAGGGCAAGGTAACGGGGGCAAACGTATCTGTAAGAATAGACGACGCTTTCATGCAGGCTGTTGTGGACGGGTCAAAGTATACGCAACAATACCCTGTCGATTCATCAAATCCTACTACGGTGAAAGATATTCAGGCTACCGGACTCTGGAGAAAAATAGTTCACAATGCATGGAGATCCGCCGAGCCGGGAGTCCTTTTCTGGGATACCATTATTAAGGAATCGGTTCCGGATTGTTATGCAGACCTTGGCTTTAAAACCATCTCTACAAATCCGTGCGGCGAAATCCCGCTTTGTCCCTACGACAGTTGCCGTTTGCTGGCTATCAACTTGTATTCATACGTAGTGGATCCGTTTAAGGACAACGCTTGTTTCGACTTTGAGCTATTCACAAAACACGTGACTTTGGCGCAACGCATTATGGATGATATCATCGACCTGGAAACAGAAAAGATCGATAAAATATTGCAGAAAATAGACGACGATCCCGAAACAGACGAAGTAAGATGGCCCGAGAGGCATCTTTGGGAAAAAATACGCGAAAAAACCCTTCAGGGACGCCGTACCGGGGTAGGCATTACTGCGGAAGGCGATATGATCGCGGCTATGGGGCTTCGCTATGGCACGGAAGAAGCAACTGCCTTTGCCGAAGAAGTGCATCGTACTCTGGCTATTGCGGCTTACCGTTCGTCGGTGGAATTGGCCAAAGAGCGGGGAGCATTTGAGATATTCGATTTCAAACGGGAAAAAGAAAATCCGTTTATCAACCGTCTGGCGGAAGCAGATCCGCAATTGATCAAAGACATGAAGAAATACGGACGCCGGAATATAGCCTGTCTGACGATTGCGCCGACAGGGACAACCAGTTTGATGACGCAATCCACATCCGGCATCGAACCTGTATTTATGCCTGTGTATAAGCGTCGTCGCAAAGTAAATCCGAATGACAAGGACGTACGGGTCAACTTTGTGGACGAAAACGGCGACTCGTGGGAAGAATACATTGTATTCCACCATAAATTTGTGACATGGATGGAAAGCAAAGGATATCCTGCGGCAAAAAAATATACGAATGAAGAAATAGAAGCCATGGTAGCCGAATCGCCATACTATAAAGCAACCTCGAATGATGTTGACTGGCTGCAAAAGGTGAAAATGCAAGGACGCATTCAGAAGTGGGTCGATCACTCTATCAGCGTAACGATAAATCTGCCGGCCGATGTATCGGAAGACCTTGTGAACGACCTCTATATCGAGGCCTGGAAAAGCGGATGCAAGGGTTGCACAGTATACCGTGACGGTTCGCGCGCCGGAGTATTGCTGGCCGCTGATAACAAGGAGCAGGAAACGAATGAAAACTGCGACGATTGCTACGAACGCCCGGAAATACTTCAGGAACGTCCCCGGGAACTGGACGCCGATGTTATCAAATTTCAAAACAATAAGGAAAAATGGATTGCATTCATCGGATTGCATAACGGACGCCCTTATGAGATATTTACAGGATTGGCAGACGACGACGAGGGATTGATGCTGCCGAAGAATATAAATCGCGGAACGATCATCAAGACATTAAATGACGAAGGAAACCGTTCTTATGACTTCCAGTTTAAGAATAAGAGAGGATACAAAACTACGATCGAGGGTCTAAACGGTAAGTTTAACCCCGAATTTTGGAATTATGCCAAACTTATTTCCGGCGTGCTTCGCTATGGCATGCCTATCGACCAGGTTGTGAAGCTGGTGCAGGGGCTGGAACTAAACAGCGAAACGATCAATACATGGAAAAACGGCGTTGAACGCGCCCTGAAGAAGTACTTGCCCAGCGGAACCGAAGCTAAAGGGCTGAAATGCCCTGTGTGCGGGTTAGAAACTTTGATATATCAGGAGGGTTGTATGAAGTGTACAAATTGCGCCGCATCCAAATGCGGATAATCGGTTACTTCTGCGCCAAGTCGGGAGTTTTACTTGTTTTTGCACGCAGACGGCGCGGATTGAAGGGATAAACGCAGATTATACCGTGCACGGCATGGTTTTGCGCACGAAAGGTATATGGCAAAAAACCTTGTATCCACCTGATTTTTCCAACAAAAATGCCTGCGACAAATTTAAACGCACCTCTTTTTGTTTTCTGCCGCTAAAAAATTATTATATTTGCATCGCATTACATATAATGCCCGAACAGATGGTATCCTTGATTTGTTATATTATTAATATCCGTAAACATTAACCCGGCAACGCTATGAATTTAGGGATGCAGATAAATAAGGATTTAATAGGAAATTTGATTATTCTGCTGGCGGACCGGTGCAGACCCCTGTACCATACAAAGCTTGTAAAATTATTGTTTTTCATTGATCAGGAAGCGACAATAACCAAAGGAACGCCTATTACCTGGCTGGACTATAAAGCATGGAGATTGGGACCCGTATCTCCGGAACTCTATTATTCCAAAAACAAAGGGTATAATAAATTCAGTCGGTTTGTCAGTTTCGAGAGCTCGGGAAACAATAACGCTTATATTGTTAAGCCTGTTAAACCTTTCGACGATTCCGAATTCAGCGAGTTGGATTTGGAAATTATCGACGGGGTTATCGACCGGTACGGCAAACTTGGTACCGGGGTTTTGGTTCAATTGACTCACGAGAAAGGGACGCTTTGGGATAAAGCGGTACACGATTCGGATATAAGATTCGGCAGGGATAACCAAACCAGCGATAAATCTTTAAATTTCCTCGAATTGATAGATAACGATGATTACAAAAAGTCCGTTTACTATTCCACTTTGGAAAATCTGGAATTGAAATCCACTCTTTAAACGGCTTGCAAGATTATGACTTATCCTCCGGGTTCTATTATTTTGGTTAAAGGATACAAGTTGCCAACAGAGGAAAAGGACAAGTTTTTTATTGTTATGGATCAAAAAGAGGATGAGTACAATTTGCTGTCAATGACTACTTCCCGATTCTATTTTTCAGAGGACATAATAAAGCATGGCGTAATAAATGAGGGTAGTGGAGCGTCTATGTACTGCTTTGAAAAGGATCGGGTTATAGGTGTTGACGGCTTTGCTTTCCGCAAGCATACGTTTATTAACCACAACGGTAATATACACCGGTTCAGTTTTGAGCTATTGAGCGGTTATCCGGTTGAACTTATGGACACATTAACCGATAATGAGCTTCAAAATCTCATATATAGTTTCTACCGGTATAAAGGAATACCAAAGAAATATAAGACGGTTCTTGAAACTGTGTTAAACAGCATCTGCAAATAAAGATTCTTATAGCCGCTTTAAATACTTTCCGATGATTTATTTTCTACCTCATACTTGATAATTTACGGAAATTACGGGTAATGGAAAAACCGGAATAAATTCTTTAACACAACGGACGGTGAAGCCGTAAGTCAGAGGGTCGCTGCCGGTAGGGGTCACAGAGCCACTGAGGAACTCTAATTCATACGCGCGCGTGCTACCAAGTGGCGAGGATGACCGCCAGTCACCGCTAACGCCTACGTTGGCCAGCAGGCCGTTACTGGACTTACGGTACCCGGCAGCGGGAAAAAAGCAGCCGATTGAATGTATTTGCGGACAGGGCAATAATTCCCGAACACGAATACAGGCTTGAATATAGAACCAACGGGAAGTATGTTTTCTGTTCCTGCTGGCGGGCTGCTGAATTTATTGGCCACACTTCCATCAGGTGTGATATCTGGTGAAACTCCGGGCTTGGTTTTTCTTCTTTTAGTTGCGGGTCTCTTCGGGTGTGTTTGACTAGTTGAACCGATGTCTCAAATTGTCGCAAGTATGCGGGACGAGCGTAAGTCTGCAAGGACGACACTTTTATGCCTGCGACAGATTTATACTTCACGCGGCATACTTTTGTGCAGGAATACATTATAATACAACGCATGAAATTCATCTGTTCATGCGTTTTTACCATGATACCTTGCATGCACAAAACCATGCCGTACGTGATGCAAGTATAATAAAAAAACGGGCTGACACTGTCTTTAACCTCGTTTCCACCTGATTTTCTTGACAAAACAACCTCTGCAAAGGAACATCTTATTTGTATCATGGCGGATTTTGGAGTACAAAGACCTCATTTTTACCTAATTTTCTTGACAAAACAACCTCAGTAGAGAGCAAACGAGTTACCCCCCAAACGCAAACCTCATTAACCTCATTGTTTTTCAACTCTTTTCCAGTTATTTGTTTGACGATTGATCCTGCAAAATGAAAAACGACAAATTTTATAACAAATAAAATGACGGCGCGGATTGAACGGGTGAACGCAGATTCCCGTAACCGCAAAGGAACGCTTTGTGTCCTTTGTGATACGCTTTGCACCCTTTGTGTTAAATGAATTTAGCGTTCTATTTGTATCCGAATTCCGCAAATTGGATATAGAAAGGCGGAAATGCGCAACATCCCGTCCAATTGTATTCTGTACCTTTGCGTCCGCAATATAACTCTCTAGCTGGAGTTGGAAGCGCTTATTGTCAATTAAATTAAAAAACAGATGAAAACAAGAATCAAATATCCGGTTTTGGCCTTCGGGATTATCCTGCCGATATTCCGCCTCGTATTTCCGATAATTGGATATAGAAAGGCGGAAATGCGCAACATCCCGTCCAATTTGATATAGTATCTTTGCGTCCATATAGAACTCTTCAAATGGGGTTGGAAGCGCTTATTGTCAATTAAATTAAAAACAGATGAAAACAAGAATCAAATATCCGGTTTTGGCCTTCGGGATTATCCTGTCGATATTCCGCCTCGTATTTCCGATAATTGGATATAAAAAGGTGGAAATGCGCAACGCCCTGTCCAATTTGGTTCAGTACCTTTGTGTCCATAAAGAATAGATTAAGATTAGATATAACAGTACTTATTATTAATTAAATTAAAAAGAGATGAAAAGAAAGATTATGAATTCGGTTTTGGCCTTCGGGGCCATTGCCATGCTGTCGTTGTTCGGCAGTTGTTCCAACG
>JAISSD010000147.1 GCA_031273295.1 Prevotella sp. | reverse complement strand
ATCCCGGCAAGAACCGGGTAACGAATTTTCGTCTTTTTGTGATCATAACTCTCTCTTTATAATTGGCAATCAAATAATTAACGGTTAATTGAACGGCAATACGACAGGCCGGAAAAGTTTCCGAATGAATGAAGGGAACCGAATATGTCCATTATGTTTACCTAATCCGAACAAAGATATTTAATACTGCTGACTGGCCTGTTACAGATTTCCGCCTTTTTATATTCAATTATCGGAATTCGGAACGGAAACCGAACATTTTGACGGACGCAATCACAGGCAACCGCAAACAAGGCGCACATGCAGGTAGCCCCTACGGGTTCGGAACGGGGATAGTCCGTACCTTGCATATCTGTAGTAAAAGATACGGCCCCTCCATCATTCCCCGCAGGGGATTCACATTATTTGTTTGTGAATCACGGGGAAAAGGTTTTGTGCAGGGTGTTTTTTTCTATTGATATGGATGTCCTACGGGCAAAAATACTTGACCGGAACCGGAAACAAAAAAAAGAAATTTCAGATCAATTCCATTGTAATAAGCCCAATGAAAGGGCCTGTAAAACATCATAACAGGGATATTGTACTTTCATAAACAGGAGATGGGCGCTCTGATGAGCGCCCATCTCCCGTATTCCATCTCCTCTTCTTTGGCCAAGCCGGAAAGAAAGGAGGCTCTATTTATTCAGCCTGAACCTTTCGTTTCCGTTCTTAATGAAGTCCACAATCTGGTTTGCCGCCGCAATACCTGCATTGGTATTAGCTTCGGCAGTCTGCGCGCCCGTTTTCTTGGGAGTAGAAAAATATCTTCCTGCAAATTTTTCAGTCATTTCGGCGTGATTACCCGGCATAATATCGGTAACATACCTGAAATCTTTGCGGTCTTCCATCAATTTTACAATTTCCGCTTCGCTGATCACTTCCTTTCGTGCGGTATTGATAAGCAACGCGTTTTCAGGCATCCTGCCCAACAGCGCATAATTGACGGAATTTTTTGTTTCCGCCGTTGCAGGGATATGCAATGAAACAAAACGGCAGGCAGTATATAAGTCTTCCGCCGACGCCACAGCCTTCACGCCTTCTTTTTCGATGGCTTCCGCCGCAAGGAAGGGGTCGTAAGCGTACACTTCCATACCGAAGCCTTTGGCTATACGCGCCACATTGCGGCCTACATTTCCATAGGCGTGTATACCTAGCCTTTTACCCATAAGTTCCGTACCCGATGTTCCGTTATAGAAATTACGCACCGCATATACGGCAAGGCCAAGAGCCAGTTCTGCTACGGCATTTGCATTCTGTCCCGGAGTGTTCATCACACAAATGTTGTTTGCGGTCGCCGCCTCAAGGTCGATATTGTCAAAACCGGCGCCTGCACGCACAACGATTTTCATGTTTTTTGCGGCATCCAATACTTCCTTGTCGAATATATCGCTACGGATTATGGCCGCATCCGCATTGGCCACAGCATCCAATAACTGCCTTTTCTCTGTATATTTCTCAAGCAAAACAAGTTCGAATCCCGCTTTTTCCACTACATCACGAATCCCGCTTTTTGCTTCTGCCGCAAAGGGCTTGTCTGTTGCTATTAATACTTTCATATTTTATTCGGTACCTCCCCGAACCTCTCTGGAGAGAGGTACAACCGGGAATTTTTTATTTAAATTGTTTTTTATGACATTTTTTATTAAAGGCCCTTTTGGGGTTCTTGTTTTACCAGTTTCCTTTCAAATTCTTTCATGGTATCCACCAGTACCTGAACACCCTCTATTGGCATCGCATTGTATATGGAAGCGCGGAATCCACCGACAGAACGATGGCCTTTCAGCTCGTACAATCCCCTTTCTTTTGCAAATTCGAGGAATGCGGCTTCATTGCCTTCATACCCGGAAGACAGGACGAAACATACATTCATCAGTGAACGGTCTTCGATAGCGCAAGTCCCCTTGAATACCAGGTTGCGGTCAATTTCGTCGTAGAGCAATGCCGCTTTTTCCCGATTGCGTTTGTACATGGCAGGTATGCCGCCGTTGGCTTTCAGCCATCTCAATGTCTGCATTGCGGCATAAACAGGTACTACCGGAGGGGTGTTGAACATGGAACCGTTTTCGATATGCGTGCGGTAGTCCAGCATTGTAGGTATCGGACGGGTTACTTTTCCCAGCAATTCGTCTTTTATGATAACGAATGTTACTCCCGCAGGCGCAAGGTTTTTCTGTGCGCCGCCGTATATCAAACCGTATTTGGATATTTCGACGGGACGGGAAAATATATCGGACGACATATCGGCGACCAATGGCACAGGAGAATCCAAATCGGTATGTATCTCTGTACCGAAGATTGTATTGTTAGTCGTGATATGGAAATAATCGGCGTCGGCAGGGATCGCATAATCTTTCGGGATATATGTGAAATTGGCCGGTTTGGACGAAGCTACTTCTACCGCTTCGCCAAACAGTTTTGCTTCTTTCAGAGCTTTGCTTGCCCATGTGCCCGTGTTCAGGTAGGCGGCCTTTTTCTCCAACAAGTTATAAGGCGCCATACAAAACTGAAGGCTGGCGCCTCCTCCGAGGAAGATCACCGAATAACCTGCCGGCACTTCCAACAGCTCCTTGAACAACTCAACGGTTTCGTCCATTACTCCCTGAAAATCTTTTCCGCGGTGGCTCACTTCCATCAAGGAAAATGACGACCCGTTGAAATTCAGAATGGCTTGCGCCGTCTCCTCGATTGTTTGTTGAGGAAGAATTGACGGGCCTGCGCTAAAATTATATTTCTTCATTGTTATAAAATTTAGGAATTAGTATCTCCTGCGTTATTTAATATTAATATTTACCGGCGTATTTTCATACCGGCCTTTTTGCAACTGTTTTGCCTGCAAAACGCTAACAAGTCCCGGTATTATAAAGTTTTCAAAATTAGTAATTATATCTCAAAACAAAATATTTTCAAAGAATTATTCTCGTCTTTATTTCAAAGGCTGTTTCAAAATGTTTTTACAAAATATTTCAATCAATTATCGGATAAAGCGCCTCTTGTTTATCATTGTTTTTATATATTTGCAATTGACAAAAAGAAAGTTTTCGTTGTTGAAAACTCCTTTGTCTTGTTTGAAATATCGTTTACCTTAATTATAAAACCCAAAGTATCATGACCGTAATTAAACCGTTTAAAGGAGTGAGACCTCCCAAAAGTATTGTCAGGGAAGTAGTTTCACGTCCTTATGATGTCTTGAGCTCGCTCGAAGCGCGCCTCG
The DNA here is from genome assembly GCA_031273295.1 of Prevotella sp. Lineage (GTDB taxonomy): Bacteria > Bacteroidota > Bacteroidia > Bacteroidales > Dysgonomonadaceae > Dysgonomonas. The sequence continues at coordinate 55,412 of JAISSD010000147.1, read as the reverse complement.
AAGCCGAAGGCAACGAAAAGTCGCTATATCGCATTATCAAGCCCGAAATCGATTTTGAAACGATAATGGACGAACATCATCCGGATGTTTACAAACGGGCCGTCGAAAATTTCAACAAGTTTCAGGAAAAAGGCTGGCTGCTGCAGGATCCGGAGGAATATTACTACGTATACGCCCAGACAATGAACGGGAAAACACAGTACGGGCTTGTGGTATGCGCCTGTGTGGAAGACTATATGAACGGCCGCATAAAAAAACACGAGCTGACGCGCAGAGACAAGGAAGAAGACCGTATGAAACATGTGCGGATAAACAACGCGAACATAGAACCTGTATTCTTTGCCTATCCCGACAACAGGGAACTGGACGAAACAGTAAAGAGAATCGTCGCGGGAGAAGCCGAATACGACTTCACGTCCAATGACGGCGTAGGACATCATTTCTGGGTGATAAAAGACAAAAACGATATCGGTAGAATCACGGAACTGTTTGCGGCAATACCCGGCCTGTACATTGCCGACGGGCATCACCGGTCAGCAGCAGCCGCGCTTGTAGGAGCTGAAAAAGCGAAACAGAACCCGAACCATAAAGGCGATGAAGAATATAACTTCTTCATGGCTGTTTGTTTCCCCGGCACACAGTTGAATATCATAGACTATAACCGCCTGGTAAAAGACCTGAATGGACTGACAGCCGGTAAATTCCTGGAAAAACTGAAAGTACGCTTTAGCATCGAAGAAAAAGGTACGGATATAGTATCGCCCGCAGGTTTGCATAATTTCTCCATCTATCTCGAAGGCAAGTGCTACAGTCTGACAGCCAGACCGGAAACCTATGACGACAACGACCCTATCGGGGTACTGGATGTAACGATTTCATCAAAATACATTCTGGATGAAATCCTGGGAATCAAAGACCTGCGTTCCGACAAACGCATAGACTTTGTTGGCGGTATCAGGGGGCTGGGCGAACTGAAAAAACGTGTCGACAGCGGCGAGATGAAGCTGGCGATCGCCCTCTATCCTGTAACCATGAAACAACTGATGGACATAGCCGATTCGGGAAATATCATGCCGCCGAAAACGACATGGTTCGAGCCGAAACTCCGTTCGGGGCTGGTAATACATAAACTGGACTGAATTAAAGCGCCGTTCGGTAGAACGCAACGTTCATCATCGCTCGGCTATCCTGCAGGGATGCCTCCTTGCTGTTACAGGTTATTTGTTTTTTTATTGTTATACCGTGTACGGCATGGTTTTGCGCATGGAAGGTATATGTAAAAAACGCATGAACAGATGAATTTCATGCGTTGTATTTTTATTGATGAATGGAAAAGGAAATCCCGAAAGAACGGAGACAATCCATCTGGCAGGCAAAACTTGAACAGGCTCTGAAATTGAAACAAATGCTCTGACACACCTGACACTGAAGCCGTTCGTCCGGTTGTTGTTGTTGTTGTTCGGGTTCACGTTGCCGCTGTTGAAGTTCAGGTTGTACGCGTTCGCATCACCGTTGGCTGACGACGACCGGTAGTTGCCGTTGTTGCCAACGTTGTTCAGCTCGCCATTGTCGTTGTTGCGGTTCCCGAAAACAGGGAAAAGTCAGAACACGATTTATATGATTCAAGGATTCAGGAATTGCTGCGGATCAAATTGACTGCAATAATTTTTAATACATTGTAAAACATGCGTTTGTAATGCAATAACAGTCATATTATTCAGTAACAATTCTTTACGGACACAATCAGGAAACGAAGCATGATTTTTGTCAAATCACCAAAGTCCGTGATAATAAAAATCATGCAAGTTCCATATGTCAATTGAAAACAAAATTATTATCATATGAAAATCCTGTAATCCTTTAATCCTTTAAATCGTGTTCAGACAGTATTAACCACTCTTCTGCCGGAGCTTGCGGCCCGGCAGAACTCCCGGCGCAATTTCTCCTCCATATTACACTCTTCACCCATGCACTTGCTATTCAATATTAATTCATTCTGTTAAACATTGTTAAATGGTTAACTTCCTTTGACATAACCGGAGCGAAAAAAATTTCGAACGCCTTAAAGGCGGTATTCAAACCTTCCCGCTCTTAAATGCGGGAAGGTAATAAATCAAATGAATCGGATGCGCGCCTTAAGGGCGCTTATTCTCCGGGCCTGACACACCTAACGCTACGACCGTTCGACCGGTTGCCGTTGCCGTCCGGGTTCACGCTGCTACTGCTGAAGAACAGGTTGTACGCGAACGACGTACCGTAGGCTGACGACGACCAGAAGTTGCCGTTGTTGCCGTAGCTCAGGCCGCCATTGTCGCTGCCGCGGTTCCCTGAAGCGGGAAAGTCCGGCTTGTCGGTGTTCTCATATACCCAGTTCAAAGTACAATAATGATTCCCTATCATGGAGTCTGTACCGTCTTCAAGAATGCCGCCAGTGAAAGAAACGCTACTGTAATCATCGTAAACCCATTTAGTGAAGTAATCGCCGATGGTAATACCGTTAACGGCATCACTATTGGTGTGATTGCCAGCGGGTTTGAGACCGAACTCGCTGGAAGTAGGCAAACGCCAGGTTGTATTCGAGAAACTGTTACCGTTAGTAGAACTCTTGTCGACCAGGTATTTACATACGTCGCCCTTGTAAGAACTGTACAGGGAAGCAGATTCTGTTGTCAAGGCATTGTCGTCCCGTTCTGTCCTTCCGGTGGCAGAAACGGGAGAGACGGGAATAACGTCGGTGCTAGTGGCGTAAGGAAGAGCAGTCCACAAGGCAGTCAACGCATCGGTATCACCGCTTGCGACATTAGTCCAGACTGCTGGCGCAAGAGCAAGAGAGGCTTTAAAGAGACCGATGACATCGGTCAAATCAGAGTGAGTCGCAAGAGCCGAAATCTGTACCTTGTGATACAACCCGTCACCATCTACATCCGGGATAAACAAGTAGTCGACATTGCTGAAACTACTCATGTTTGCACTTGCGGAAACGCCGACCAAACTACCCCACCTGAAGTAAATTCCCTGGTAAAGATTATGGTCGGCAGTCTCCGAGAAAGTCAATGCACCCACGTTTGTAGCTGCATCCGCAGTCTCGTCATAATAGATGTTAGACTGGGACCAGATCACAGGTTCATGAGGATAAGGTACAGGAGGCGGTGGCGGAGCCTGTATGTTATCGGGATAAGGATCAACCTCAAGATCGCTGAAGCTGATTTTGGCCCCGATGTTAATGTCAGGATCGGTACCTCCGGGAGTATCGCCGCCACCACCGGTACCCGAACCAGCGCCGAATGTCAAATTCAATACGTACTGACGGCCTATCTCGAAGGTGACGCTTGCTGTGGAAGAGCTGCTGACCAGGTCGGAGAACTGAACGAAAGCTTGAGACGAAGCCTCGTTGCCATTGATCGTATAAGATATCTCCAAACCGAACTCGCCATCGCGGTCGGCATTTGTAACATCCGCACCTATGGTTGCCTGAGGCAAGATGAAAATCCCCTGGTCGTCACCGGTGACTGTTGCGGGTGTTTCACCGACATGAACCCCGGAAGCTGGCAGACTGTATGCGTAATCTTTAATGGTAGATGCCTCTGTATCATTCGTCCACAAAACTTTGGCGCCGGGAGTATTGTCGGCATAACCCCAACCTCCCGTAACAGGAATATTACTTGAGGACAACGACAAGTCGCCTTTGGAATACAGGTTCTTCAACGCCAGGCCTGTAATCACGACTGGCACTTCCTGACCGAGACTGGAAGAGGCTGCAACCAGAATACGCGACAGGGCATGATGGAACTGCAAGCCAACTGCAGCGCTTGGGTAAGCGCTATTCACGCTGCTGTACTCCACTGTCTGGCGAGCGACGAGCAAGTCCTCCTGGGATGTGGCAGAACCGTTCGGGACGGAAACTTCATAAGTGATGGTCTGGGTGGCATCGGTTGCAGCCTTTAGACCGGCCTTCACGTTTTCACTGCCCGAAGGTGAATAAGCGAAGAACTCAACGGCGCCCTTGTCTTCTGTCGGGAAGTAAGCCTGAGGAGAATAAGTCCAGCTATTACCGCCGCCCTCGCCGCGATAAACAGTAGCGCCCTCGATCAGGAATTTACCGGTAGCATCATATTGGCCGTAATGTGCATTGACCGCAAAACTCCTGATGTAATCAGCGCCAGTAGTTGTAGCCTTCAAGGAAGACATACCGCCCTGAGCCCTGAAGCTAATAGCACTAGAACCTGCAGGAACGTCAGAAACATCATCCTGCGAACAACCTGACAAAAGCAACAGCCCGGACAAGAACAAACCCGGCAAATACCGGAAAACGAAATTTCGTCTTTTTGTAATCATAACTCTCTTTTTTAAGTTAATAAATTAATAATTAAACAATAATATATAAGCCGGGATAATTCCCGAACGAATTCCTTTTCTTGATGGCAATTGTCGAAAGCATGCAAGATGTGATACACGTCCTGCTGTTTTCCGTGCTTTTTATCGGAGATGTGGCACGCCACGTCTCTACATATCCGTATTTTTGATTTTATATCTTTATTTCTCATTGATTCCGTAATTCCCAATTCTTCATTAATTTCCTAATTCTTAATTAATTTCGACATTCTGCATTCTTAATTTTTAATTTTTAATTTTTTTCTTGATTCTTAATTCCTAATGTATCCCTCGCTACCCGACAGGCGAACAGCCGGCGAGTATCTGGACAGTGTCGATAGCTGAAACAATCTCTTCTGTACGCAATAGAGAGTCCAAAGCCTCAAACATCCTGCGGTTATCGGCGTAATCCCGCAGCAAAGCCGAACTGCCGAAAGGAAAGTAAAATACCTTGGGAGCATAAGGATCGATATGACTGGTTCCGGTAGCCTTTGTTCCGGCGACCGGAAGACCCTGTGCCGGCGACAAGACCGGTAACAGGGAGAACAGGATGACAGGCATTGCCAGAAAAAAACGAAAAAAGGCGTCTGCCATCGATTGTCCTGTACCACCGGCATTACAGCTCCGTAACAGCGAAGAAACACCCTGCCCGAAGAAACGGGAAAACGCTTTTCGATGTACTGATCCGGCTACCGATATTGTCTTATTCATGCGAGATAATATGATTTTAGAACGTTAACAACGGTTAATTTTGAATCTACTCTATGCAGCAAAGGTATTTTGTTTGCCCGGATAATCGGTTACAGATTTCCGCCTTTCTATATTCAATTATCGGAATTCGGAACAAAGACCGGACAAAGAGGCTGTTTTCCATATCGCCACCTGCAATCTGTCTATACGAAGCGTAAGGCCTGATAATATTGACTTTCGGAATACAAGTCCGAAAGAACAGCGAAGAAACACCCTGCCCGAAGAAACGGGTAAAGGTTTTTCGAAGTACTGCTCCGGCTGTCGCTGTTGTTTTATGCATGCGAGATAATATGATTTTAGAACGTTAACAACGGTTAATTCTTTAATCCACTCTATACAACAAAGATATTTTGTTTGCCCGGATAATCGATTACAGATTTCCGCCTTTTTATATTCAATTATCGGAATTCGATACGGAAACAGAACTAAGAGGCCGTTTTTGATATTTATTATATTGTCCTTTTCAGGACGTAATTGCCAGACATGTTCATTTTACCCGACATGCCATGTCTGGCTGGGATATGAAAGACTTCCAGCCTTAACCAGACGCTATGCCTTGACGATTATTAGCGGACTTCATGCTGTCAAGACAGTATGCCGTTTCGGAAAAGTGAAAATAACGGACAGAGAAATGATTTTGAACGAATATGGACAAATTGCATGTAATATCTCGCAAAACCGCAGGGGCGCACCTGTTTGCGATCGTATCCACTCTTCCTGTATAGTGGAAGAGCGGATTGATTCATTCTACAATAACGACGTATTTATCAAATCGCATGAGGAGGAGTCTGGCAACCTACCGGGAGACGTTCTTCGAGGAGTTGACAGGGAAGAGACGATTTGCAAATCCTTATTTTTTCCACCATGAAAAATTATCCGAGATAACTATTTCTTTTTTTTCCAGATGATGAGTGGTTTTCATGGGGATGGTTTTATATTGAAGATTGTACCTGTCCGCCAATTGCCTTATTTCATCAGTATTATCGTAAGTAAGCATGAATTTACCTTTTAATACGGATATTAAAGCAAATAAACGTTCGTGGTCTATATCGAAATAGGTGTAAAGCCTTTTACCTGCAACAGTATAAGGAGGGTCGATAAAGAAAAAAGATTTATCGTTGTTCTTGTTTTGCTCCAATATATCAAAAGCATCCCCTGTAATAAAATTGATTTTGTCTTTAATATACCCGATCGCGATAATTCTGTCCCGTAAAGTTTTAGGGCGAGAGGCGATGCCTTTCCCGTTTTCACCGTTTTTAGTCATCCCCGAACCTTTGGCAAGAATGCCGCCATGAAAAATCCGGTTTTTGAGAATGGTACAAAATGCTATGTCATGCAGCTGTTTGTCCGGTTTATCCAATTCCGATTTTACGTTGTCAACAGTCAGGTTGTAAGAAAAGATTTTATCGGCAAGCCATTTATTTTCTCCATTCAGCATTACCTCCCATACTGCGGCAATTTCTTCATCCCGTTCAACCATTGTAATATGGCTCGCCAATCCTTCAAATGCAGCGGTGAGACTTACAATTCCGCCACCGGCAAAAGGTTCGATCAATTCAGCTACCGGTTTATTCTCCTGCCGTATCCATTGACGGACAACGGGAATAATCCATGTTTTCCCTCCCGGATAACGGAATGGACTGCGCTGAGGTACAGATGCAACATTGACAATGCCGTTTCCGGTACTTTCCTCATCAAAATCGAATAATGTCATCTGCCGATCCATTCCACAACTATATTTACAAGTATAATAAATCAGGGAAACGGTGATCATTCGTTCCCGTTTTTTAGTTTTCGGTCATTACTTCAACGCATACATATTTCCCGGAAGATTTTTTATCGCCCCTTTCATCTCCAGCTCAAGAAGAGTGGCGAACAGGCGATAGGCCGGAATATCCAGCTCTCTGGCAAGCTGGTCTATATGTAGTGATTCAACAGTCGCCAGTTTATCCACAACAGTTTGTTCTTCACCTGTCAATACCAAAAACAAGTTCTGTTGACGCGGCATTTTCTGCTTTTTCCGCGATTCCTCGTCCCATCCCATTTGTTGAAGAAAATACTCTGTCGACTGAAACAGATCCGCCTTGTGAGAAGCTATTAATTTATTGCATCCACGTGAATATCTGTCCGTTATCCTGCCGGGTACGGCAAAAATATCTTTGCAATACGAATTCGCGATTTCGGCGGTTATCAGCGAACCGCCCTTCTCGTCCGACTCCACCACAATAACCGTATCGGCCATACCCGCCACAATGCGGTTGCGGCGAACAAAGTTAAAACGTTCAGGCTCGGTTTTACCGGGAAACTCGGACAACAGCCCTCCCTGTTCAAGTATTTCCATCGCTGTCTGGCGATGCACAGACGGATAGATAATATCCAATCCATGAGCCAAAACGCCCACCGTGGGCAAATTATATTTAAGGGCCGCTCTGTGGGCATGTATATCTATCCCATAAGCAAGGCCGCTGACTATAAGCGTATTCGGCAATATTTCCGAAATTTTTTCCAGAAACGAATCGCAAAAGCCATTTCCATAAGTTGTTGAGTTGCGGGTACCCACAATGCTGATTATTTTGTCTGCATTGAGATTGGTTTTCCCTTTGAAATAAAAAAGAACAGGGGCGTCAGCGCATTCTTTCAGCCGGTACGGATAATCCTTGTCGCTAATAAAACAGATGGAAATATTGTTCTTCTCTACAAATTCAAGTTCTTTTTCCGCTTTGAAAAGGACTTCGGGGTTCAATATCTCATTGACCAGTTTGGGAGAAAGCCCCTGAATTCCCAACAAGGCTTTTTTCCCCGATTTGAATATTGCCTCCTCGTCTCCCATTATCTGCAATAGATTGCGCGCAGTAATGTCGCCTATCCCCGGTATCAGGGTAAAGGCAATCCGGTAAAGGCGTTTATCGGCAAGAGTATCCATCTATAAAATTTCAGGCTGGTTTTCTACAATCATACCATCTTTCATGTGAATGGTACGGTCCGTTATGGAAGCCAGATGCCCGTCATGGGTTACAATGACGAAAGTCTGCCCGAGTGTATCCCGCAATTTGAAAAACAGCCGGTGCAACTCATCCTTGTTTTCGGTATCCAAACTACCCGACGGCTCGTCAGCGAGAATAACGGCAGGATCATTTATCAGGGCGCGGGCTACGGCCACACGCTGTTTTTCTCCCCCCGAAAGCTCATTCGGCTTGTGTTCTGTACGGGACAAAAGCCCAAGCATATCAAAAAGCTCCATTGCCTTGGCTTTGGCTCGCGATTCTTTTTCTTTACCAATCAGAGCCGGAATCATTACATTTTCCAAAGCTGTAAATTCAGGCAGAAGTTGGTGGAATTGAAACACAAACCCGATATTCCTGTTGCGGAAAGCGGAAAGTCCGGAATCGCCCGGTTTACTTGGATCCCGGCCGTTTATACAAACTGTTCCACTATCGGCTTTATCTAATGTGCCCATGATTTGCAGAAGGGTTGTTTTGCCTGCGCCACTTGCTCCGACAATAGATATTATCTCCCCTTTTTCTACACGCAAGTCTATTCCCTTCAATACTTTCAGTGCGCCAAAACTTTTTGTAATTCCTTCTACAACGATCATTTTATTCAGTTACAAATTTGCTGATCCGCCAATTCAATTACCTATTCCGAAATAATCGAATCCGAGATCGTTCATCTCCTGTTTATTATAGATATTGCGCCCGTCAAAGACAACAGGTTTATTCATCGTCTTTTTGATAACTTCCCATGCAGGCAGGCGAAATTCGTTCCACTCGGTAACCATCAGTATGGCGTCCGCATCGAGGGTTGCATCGTATATATCTTTGGCATACACAACAGTATTACCCGGTTTGTGAAGTTTGGCTTCCTTCATCGCCACCGGGTCGTATGCCCTCACCCCGGCTCCTGCCTTGAGTATTTTATCTATCAAAACGAGAGACGGAGCCTCGCGCATATCGTCTGTCTTCGGCTTAAAAGCCAGTCCCCAAACCGCTATTGTTTTCCCTTTAATATCCCCGTTGTAATATTTCATCAGTTTATCGAAAAGGATATTCTTTTGACGCTCGTTCACATTTTCCACGGCTTCCAGTATTTCCATTTTATAGCCGAGTCTGCGGGCTGTATTTATGATGGCTTTCACATCTTTGGGGAAACAACTGCCTCCATATCCACAGCCGGAATACAGGAATTTGGAACCGATACGCGCGTCGGAGCCAATACCCTTACGCACCATAGTCACGTCAGCGCCGACAATCTCACACAAGTTGGCAATGTCGTTCATAAAACTGATACGTGTGGCAAGCATGGCATTCGCGGCATATTTAATCATTTCAGCCGATGGAATATCCGTATAAATAATACGGTAGTTATTCAGCGTAAACGGCTTGTAGAGTTTCTCCATTAATTTTCGGGCTTCTTCCGACTCCACTCCTACTACTACGCGATCGGGTTGCATAAAGTCTGTAATAGCGGCCCCTTCTTTCAAAAATTCCGGATTGGACGCCACATCGAATTCAAGACCCGACAGGGATCTTTTGTCCAGTTCGTCCTGTATCGTCTTCTTTATCAGTTTGGCGGTACCCACAGGCACTGTGCTTTTGGTAACAATCACCATGTATTTATTCAGGTTCCGGCCCACTGTACGCGCCACTTCAAGCACATATTTAAGGTCGGCGCTTCCATCCTCGCCGGAAGGGGTGCCTACTGCAGAAAATACAATATCAACGTCATTGATGACGGAACCCAGATCCGTTATAAAGTGTAGCCGGCCTGCTTTGTGGTTACGTTCCACCATTTCGTCCAGTCCGGGTTCAAAAATCGGGATAATGCCGGCCTTCAGATTGTCTATCTTCTTTTGGTCTATGTCAACGCAATAAACTTCTGTTCCCATTTCTGCAAAACAAGTCCCTGTAACAAGACCTACATAACCTGTGCCAACAATTGCGATTTTCATTAATAGCTGTTTTTGCGATTTATCAATACCTGCTATATTACCGGACTTAATTTGCCTGTATTTCCCGCACAAAGATAATATAATTTAGTAAATCTGCACGCATGGGTTCGTTTGCGCAGCAATAAAAACAGATTTATAAACGCTTTTGTCAGCCGTCCCCCGTTCCTCTGAATCTGAATGTTAAAGAAAATATATTCCATGAACAATTTACAAGCGTGTTTCATTTAATAAATATATTACCCGATATATCATCTTAATTAATAGCGAGAACTCCCATGAAACAGGCTTGCAAAAGTTGCGCCGAAGAACATAAATATGTTGCGAGTTTCATGTCTCCTTAAAAAAACAAATTATAATACGCATGAAATTAACAGAAACTTTAGGATCCGGGGACATTTTATACAGAGTAGACCCGAAAAAATTGTCAGTCAAGACGTATAGGATAAGCCATGCCGATGAAAAAGAACAGACGCCCACTACTTATGAAAACTTCGTGATGGAGAAAAAAGAACGGAAGCCTGTCTGGATACCCGGCAAAAAGTTCCCGTTTGAGTTTAGAGGTTCATTGTATTTTCTGACGGAAGACGACGCAAATCATTATATCAAGACTCAAATAGGAATGTAAGGCTGAAATCTTTACATATCCCGGCCCGGTATAACATATCGGGTAAAATGAACATGCCCGGCAATTACATCCTGAAAGGCAGGGAGTGCAAAATTCATGTTAAACACATGCCAATATATAATCATACTTGATTGTGTATCAGTAATTTGAAATCATATCTAAAATATTGTTTTTTTATATTATAAACGCAATACGGTGCAAATGCCGGTTTCAATATCAATTTTTGTAACTACCCAGGTACCTTGGGAACTGTTATGAATTAAATTTACTGTCATGATTTTTTAATATAATAATCATCATGTTATTTAGTAACAGTTCCTTGGACAAGCATAAATATCAAATAATCAATCACATATCAAGAATTCAAGTTTCCCACCCTTAATCATCATCGTCAATAATGGAGATGCTTGTTGTAATCAATTGATTGCCAACAGAAAATCATGAGACGTTTAACAAGTCTTCACTGTTTTCATCTAGCTGATTTATAGCGTTTAATAAAATATGCAACCTCCTGTCCGATGTTTTAGCTGCGATTAAACGCCTCATGCTTTCTTCCATATCAATACTGAAAATTTCCGGCAAATCTGCAACAATCCTCAAAAATACCCGTGCGATGCGCCCGCAAAGCGTTTTTTCCAGCAATTCTTCCTGCGTTGTCCGGAAAAGTTGCCCCGGTGTTTCGTAATCTTCAAAACGCTTGTAAAGTTCAAGTATCGTGTATGTTATCAGCGTTAGCGAAATATCGGCAATCTGTCCGCAAAAATCGGTGTTTTGCGCCTTGCCCATTTGTTTAGCCCGTATTCGTTTTTTTATTTTCACGGTGCAGGGAAAACCCGCAGGGAATCAGGCTCTTTCCGTCCCAAAAGCAGAGGACGAGTTTCCTGAATCCAAACTTGTAGCTGTGTGTTACATGGCTGAATATCTTGCTGATACCCTCAAATGTTTTACCTGTTTTTCCGATATCCGTGTCGTCAATTATGAAGCATTTTACCGCCTCTTTTGCAGGGACGCCGTTTTTGCCGCGCAACGCAAAAATTGTCCGGCAAAAGATAAAACTATTGATTTCCGGTTTATTAACGGATTGTTCATCAAACGGTATATCGTATTATCATCCATGTGCAGGTTGCCTGTTTTTTGCGCCGCATAAACGCTGATGCCTCCCAAACGGCATAAAATCAGCGCTACAAGTACCGGCGTCAGCGTAAATCCCTGTTGCTTTACATCGCAAAACAGCTTTAAGACGCCCGATTTTAAACTGTTTTGAAAAATGGAAAATCCCGCCATCTCTCTTCTCTTTTTTCGTCAGAATGCTTGCCAATTCCTCTAAAATGCTTATTTTTACACGCATAAGCGGTGATAGTTTTTTAAATTTGTATTTTTGTATTTAACTACCACAAAATTAGCAAATTATATCGAATTATCACTGCTTTTTTCCTTGATTTACTGGAGGTTAAAGGGTGGAAACTTAAAGTATTTATAAAATGGAACGACAATGCCATATAAAGTGTAACTATTCTGGTACCAAAACGAATTGATTTACAAATATTTATCTCGATTCATATTTTGATGTTTAATGTAGACAAGATTTATAAACTGCATATTATCAATGAATTATAAAATAAACGCTCAAATATGACTGATTTTTCTTAATGTGATATATAATTGATTATCTGGTGTTTATGCTTATATAAAGTACCTGAGTAGTTACGGTTTTTTTACCATATATCCTCCATGCACAAAGCAATTCAAATTGTCGCATTGCAAAAAAAAACGGTCAAATTCATTTAACACAAAGGGCACAAAGTGTATCACAAAGGACACAAAGAATTTCATTTGCAGATTTTGCAGATCCTTTGCGTTAAAAATTTCGGAGCACAAGAACCTCATTTTTACCTGATTCCAATAAACAAAACAACCTCAGTAGCAATGGAATATCATACCTCCCCCGACCTCATTACCTTAAAAATAAAATATATAAAAATGGAATATAATGAATATAATGAAAATCCGGAAGAATGCCATGCCACAAAAGAAATACATGCGCAAGAATACGAAAGGCGCTTTAAATTTTATCATCAAACAATTAACGGTAAAATAGTTGAAAAACAATGAGTTATGAGGTAATGAGGTTGGGTGTCCGGGGTAACTCATTGGCTACGAGGTTGTTTTGTTGGAAAAAATTAGGTGGAAACGAGGTTTTTTTACAATAGAGTGCATTAAAATAGTCGTTTTTCAAACAGTTGTTGTTTTAACACAAAGGGCACAAAGTGTATCACAAAGGACACAAAGAATTTCATTTGCAGATTTTGCGGATCCTTTGCGTTAAAAATTTCGGAGCACAAGAACCCCGTTCTTACCATATATCTTCCATGCACAAAGCAATTCAAATTGTCGCATTGCAAAAAAAAATGGTCAAATTCATTTAACACAAAGGGCACAAAGCGTATCACAAAGGACACAAAGAATTTCATTTGCAGATTTTGCGGATCCTTTGCGTTAAAAATTTCGGAGCACAAGAACCTCGTTTTTACCATATATCTTCCATGCACAAAGCAATTCAAATTGTTGCACTGCAAGAAAATTCATTTAACACAAAGGGCGCAAAGCGTATCACAAAGGACACAAAGAACCGGCATGCAGGGACGAACCTGTGTATTCGCCCGAACCGGATTGTTCGTGTTTGTTATATCGGGGGATAGAAACTCATTGTCCATGATCTGCGGTCGTCCGTTCAATCCGCGTCATCTGCATGCAAAAACAAGGCTCCGGCTAAAATGGAACGGATGCATTTGACCGGTCGAACCGACGTTTCAACGCCCTTTTTATACTTCACGCGGCATACATCTGATTTTCAGGCTTTGTGGCAAATCAGCAATACTTTCCTGTTATCGGCAAGGGTAGTGGCAAATACATATGCTTCTCCCCCGTCCTTCAATCCGGTTTTCTTTCTTGTTTCCTGTACCGACAAGGGGAAATTGCGGGTAGTTACATTAGCCCGGTCTATACCCGGCAAATGCGCCTTCAGTTCCTTTTTACTTAATGAACAGACTGTATCGACGACAAATTTGCGTCCATGAAAATCATTATGCAACGTATCAGAAGTATATAGATGGCTGGCAGGATGAAGTTTGCTTAAAGCGTATGACCGGGCTATGCTTTTATATGCTCCGCCTTTCAAGACAGAGGCATTCGGCTCATACAGATATTTACCGACCGTATCCGTATAGCAGAGAGAAACAAGATCTTCGTCTTCTTTGTAGAAAGAAAATATATCTGCACTGCCATTCCGGATATTTACGCAATGATATTTTATCCTGTCCCGCGTTTTTTTCCTTATAAACAACAACTCCCTGCATTCGTTGTTTACACTGATCACATATACATCCGAAACCGACTTCATCGTTTTTACAGCCAATGCAATATCCAGCATCGGAGACAGCTTTATCATCGTTTGTTCCGATTTCTTTTCCAGCAATGATCCCAGTTCGAGGATATCAGGCGTGCAATCCTCTATCAGCGCCACTTTCCGGCCTGCCTTGTCTCTTCGGGCAGGGTCAATGTAAATCAGGTTTACAGGGGCCATTGAAGACAGGTAGCCAACAGCGTCGCCGTTTACGATCCTGATGTGTCCCTGTCCCAACAATCTAAAATTATGCGCGGCTATTTCCGCCAACTCCTCTTGCCGCTCCACATAGATCGCATTCTTGAAACGGTTTGCAAGAAAAGAGCAATCCACCCCGAAGCCGCCGGTCAGGTCTACCATCGATTCTCCGCCGCACAACAAGGCTTTGAAACGGGCCGTCTGTTCCGAAGAACACTGTTCCAATGACAAGCGTCCGGGATAAACAATCGAGCTGTCGGCATACCACGAAGGTATTTTCTCTTTGGCTATTTTGCGCCCCGCAATCTGACGGATAGCCAGTTGCATGTCAATACCGGGAAATTGCTTCGCTTTCAAAGCCAGGGCATGAACATCGTCCGGTTCGTGTTCAATGATAAAGTTTCTTGTGCCGGGACTCAAATTCATTTCTTCATTCTGATAAAAGGACTTAATGTACTGCCCTTCCGGATAGAATCGGGAACAACCGGAAGCGGCGCCGTATCTTTCTTTGGCCTTAATCTCTGGTTTTTGAACAGGTCGCGCAATTCGTCAAAATCCTTTCTGTATATGATACCGACGCCCTGTGTCTGTGTGGCATGCTTCAAAGAATAATACTTTTCGTTGTAATGATTATACGCCTTTATCCGCCATGTACCGGCGTTATTCAACAGATATTCTATATCTATATCCGTTATCATGGACTCGTTGTCCAGATTAATATCATTGCGGTAACCGAAGTTTCCGTTTATTAACAGCCTGTCGTTCAATAACTGGCTCGACAGCAGCAATTCCGCTTCGGTATTGGTCAATTCGGTATCGCTGTAACGGATATTGGTACCCAGTTGCCATCTGTCATCTATCTTGCTCACTATCTTTGTCAACTGATTGGATAGCGTGGCAGAGGCTACGGCGGCAAAATCGGACGTCTGCGTACCCGGAGTAGCGTAGCCCGGCGCTTTAAACTTCGACAAGACCAGCAGGTATGCAACCTGTTTGTTTATCTCGTCCTGCGTATTCAATATGTTTTTCACCTGCCGCTCCACCTCTGCGTCTGCCGAAGGCAATGCTATATCAAGCCCCACATTGGGATGCTTGAGAGGGCCTACGAGGTTGAGAACACAATTTACGGGAATAGTAGTTTGCCCCACCCTCTCGGCCAGCTCCTTGTCCAAATCGTTCAGGCTGGCATTGATCTTGTATATTGCTTCCACATCCAGAGTGGCGTCGAAGGGGTCTCCCCTGAATTGCACCTTGCTCCCGTCCTGTATACTGAACCGCTTTTCCATCAATCGCTGGAAGGTAAAATTATAATTCCCCCTGTTGATATTATATGTACCATAAAGACGGGGAGACGCTTTCAGGTTCCATTCAAAGCGCATGGCTCCGCTTCCCGTTCCTCTCAGCACATCTCCGCCCACAGGGTCCATAAGCAGTTCCAATGTGGCGTCAGGAGTGGCGTCAATATAAAAATTCATATTTATATCCATTCCCGTATCATTACGGGGAACAAACATCGGAGCGTTGACCTGTTTTATCGCGTTTTCCTCCTGTTTTTCCCTGTACGTTATGAACGAATATTCATTGACTGCATCTTCCATAAAGTTCATGCGCACAAGCGTGTTTGCGTCGGTACGCATCCTGATGTTTACATCCACGGCGCGTTCGTCGCCTCCGACCGTACCGTTTCCACTGCCAAACACTTTACCGTAAAACAACGGATTTGTTGCCGGCGAAGCATTGTAGACAAGGAAGTTATCTGCCGACAAATCGACCAGATACATGAAGTTACTGAAAAAATCATGAGCTACCTTGCCGCTTGCACGCGCCTTGTTGTTAAACTGGTCGGTCAGCGTCATATCATTAAAGTAGACAAGGTCTTTCTTCATATAAACCGTATCGGAAAACGAATAGCGCGTATTCAGGAAACGAATACCCACGCTTCCGCCGTCAATAAAGGCTTGCCCTTCTGCCGTCACATTCGAAAAGTTTCCATACAAACGCACCTTCCCTGTACCCCGTCCGGTTATATTATCAAAGACGGTTTCGGCATATTTGTTCAGGAAACCGATATCGATACTGTCGGCGTCGAAATCGATCGATAATTTTTGCTTTACAGGATCCAGCGTACCACTTACTTTTGTCTGCTTGTTTTCGTTGCCGACAATCAATCCGTCGAGGATAACCTGATTGGTTTCATCATCCAGTTCACTGAACAAGTTCAGTTTACCCAATTCCGTTCCGTTAAATTTGAAACCGGTTATTTCGAGACGCGTATTCGCATACGGTTTTCTCTCTATACTGGATACAAACAGGCTTCCCGTGGCTGAACCGCCGAATTGAAGAGCGTCAATAGCCAGCGTCTGGAAAATATATTCGAGGTTAATATTTTTCAATTCGGCCTTCAGTATATCATTCGAATTTTTTTGCGTGTATTTCCCGTTTACTTTTATTTCCTGACTGCCATCTTCGTTATACACCGAAAAATTGTCGACAGCTATCAATCCGTCCTGTATAGCAACATGCGACCGGTTCATTTTCCAACTGGCATTATTCAGCAACAGTTCGCTTGGCAATGTGTTTATATCTACCCTGAGAGGCTCTGTTCCGTTTCCGGTCAGAAGCGTACTGATCGAAAAATCGCCCCGGGCCTTTTGCACACCCGTATTCACCAGCGATATATCCGTATTGACAAGGTTGTCTTTTATTTTTGAGTTTACCGCAATATCATAGACTTCATTTTTCTTGCCTGTAATCAACACATTTATTTTTGCGTCTATCGTGTCGTGCGGGTTGCTTATCGCAACATATCCCGACTTTATATTCATCCCGGCAGCCCTTACCGACGGAGCGAATATCTCGATATTGAATCTGTCGTTCAGGTTATTGTAAGACCCTATTATTTTCGAGGGACTCAATACGGTGACAGGCAGGTCAAGTATGCGGCTAAACGACTCGCTATTGTTTATCTGCAAGTCGAAATTGATCCTGTCCGGCTTCCTGTCCGGCTTTTTCCGGTTACAGGGTTTTATCAGCGCCGGCAAGTACATGCTCAATGTCTGTTTCATGCTGTTTATCATCGACGACATGGAATATGCGCCTTTGATTTCCCCTTTTAGCAAGCTGGAATTTATACTCAGCCTGCGGTCGTCGGACAATCCGGCGACTCTGACCACCAGGCTATCCATCTGAAACAATCTGTCTTCGCGTATAAAGTCAATGGAGCTTATCTTTACATATCCCCAGACGTTATCGATGTGCCTGCCTCTAAAATCGGCGTCTACGGCAAACGACAGATAAGAATGCCGCATATCTTCAGCCAGATGCAGGTTAGCCGGCTGGACATTCCTTGCTTTCGCGTTGAATTTCAATTCCGGATTTTCCATGTCCGACAGATCAAACAACCCGTCGACACTCAGGATGCCATTCTCGTCATTCACATTCAGTTGCCCGTCTACCCGCAGGCCATCGCAAGCGGCGTCCAGCGTAATTTCCCTGTAAGTATATCCCTTGAAATCGAAATTGTGAATGTCGCCTTTGGCTGTTCCCCTGATCCTGCCATATACAGGTTTCTCGAAATCAACAGCCAGATTTAACGATATTTTATCCATATCCTTGTTATCCAGCAATTTTCCCAGTTCGAAACCGGATGTATGAACTTTTCCATGCACAAAGGAACTCAGTCCGTTTCCCGGATTCAGGCCAAAAAGCAGATCTGTTTTTACAGTTCCCATATCCGTATCCAGGTTTCCACAAACCGAGAGCTGTTTCAAATAGCCCGAAATGTTACCGGCAAACGATATCAAGCCAAACTTCCTCAATCGGGAAGGCAACCGTATTTTGTTTTTCGAGAAATTATCAAGGATACTTTCCACTTCGTTAACCCCGACAGCCAGTTCGTCGATACTGCCCGACAGATACATTTTTCCGGCATCCCCGATATCCCTGATCCCGGCATTTGCCATCAGGCGCATCTTTTCCCCATAGTCCACAGACAACTCCGACAAGGCCAGGTCATTCATCGAACCCGAGACGCGCGCGCGTATATGTACCGGATCCTTGAAGTTTTGCAATGCAGGTACAAATGCGGCCAGATCCCCGGGCGCTATATATGAAGGCGCTATGCGACAATCAAGAACGGCGCAATCAAGGATTTTAGCCGTGTCGTTTGCCGGGGTAAGGTCTATCTCGCATCTGCCCAATGCCAGACGCGAAGAAGGCAGATCCAGTTCAAATCCCCTGATCGATATTTTCTTTCCCTGACTTACCACCCTGAATACAAGGCCCGATATTTCCAGACCGCTCTTCTCTTTCAAACTGACTTTTTTAACCTGGATATTGACCGAATCCTCCAGCATTGATTTCACAGTGATCTTGGCATCCAAACCGGATACCTGTATGTGGTTTGCATCGAACAGATCCTCTTTGAACGGCTGGTCTTTTATATCGTAAGTAAAACGGCCATTGGACAGGTTCACGGCATTCAACCTGATATCCAGTCCGGCTTTCGGCTTATTGTCTTTCGACTTGAATGCATCAATCACATATTGTATATTCAAGGGAGCATCCGGGCTATCTTTTGACAGATGCGCTTCAAAACCGGTCAGCCATACAGACGTGACCACTATCTTGCCTTTCATAAGGGCGAAAATATCCACGCCTGCCGAAACTTTATCGGCCATCAGTACTTTCGCGTTTGACCGGTCGTAAAGATACAGGCTGTCGATAGCGACGGTATTGAATGGCAAAAAACCGAGACGGCCTATGCCCGCTTCGGTTCCCAGTTTGGCCTTTAGCTCCTTCACAACAAGGTCTTTGACATGATCCTGAACGGCAGGCGTATTCAACAAGCCGAACAACAGGATAACCAATCCGGAAATTATCCCTGAAATGGTTAGAAATATTTGCTTAAACCGTTTTATAACTCTTCTTTTTAGAGCTACAAAATTATCAAAAAAAAAGAGATTTACCCTCATCCGGATCAAAGTATCCCGACTAAAGAAAAAACGTTAAGATAATTTATGAAAAAAGCTTCTAAAGAAAGAATGAGATGACTGCCGTCCCTCGCAAAGCCGCATCTCTTCACGATTATTAACAGAATCGGCAACAGCAGTAAGCGCGCACCGCCTCCGGCGACATCCATACCGAAAGACGCTTCATAACACCATAAAACGCTTCCGAATCAATGCTATATGTATTCGACCGGTTCAAACAAGTTCAAATTCCGTTATCTGCCCGTACTCCGGCATATCATCGAATGCTCCGGCCAAATCCGCCCGGCCGAAATATACTTTAAAACAATTTATTACCCCGCCATGAGCAAAGACGGCGATACTGGAATAATCCCGTTCTTTCAGTTCATCCAGAAAAGACGCCACGCGGCCGTACATCTGTCTGAAAGACTCGCCGTTCGGCGCAGGCGTATTTACCCAGTCCTTTTCCCATTCCGCCATGTCTATCCTGTCCCACGGATGCATTTCCCAATCGCCGAAGTGAAGCTCCTTTAGCCGGTCGTACAACTGTATATCTTTATATCCGCAGTATTCCGCCAGTTTTTTCGCCCGGCTCAACGGACTGGAAAAGACCGCATCGAAAGATATGCCTTTCAGGTTTTGCTTTACCGCTTCGGCTTCGCTTTCGAAAGTATCTTTCAACGGCACATCCGTTTGTCCGTAGCAAACTCCATTTACCCCTACCGCCGTATGTCGTATGACGTATATTTTCATGTGTACACAATTTTTTTTTTAAAGGTCGCATGGTTGGCTCCGCCAGACCTTGTTTCATGCTCGCTGGCGCTGCTTTTGCATGCCCGTTCCATGAAGATCAATCAATAGATCAGCCAATTCGAATATTGGCAAATCAATAAAGTTACCTTCCTCAATAATTTAGCGCTATCATTATCCCCAGATAAAAAGACAGTTCACACATCAAAAATGCAGCTCCGCAGCAATCGCCCGTATAACCCCGAATTTTCTTTCCCATCAGAAGGATCAGTCCTGTGAAAACAAAGACAGGGAATAATATCACCGGCCAAAAGTCAATTTTCAACAATAAAATAAAGGGAAGCAGCCCGAATATTACGGATACGGCCCCTGTTCCGATTGACATTTTACTGTAAACTACTTTCGATTTGCCGGTTTCCTCATTACGGGCATACGGCAGGAACAGCGTTATCAGCGACACGATAAATTTGCATAGCGGGTCTGCCGCAAGTATCACAATACAAGCCGTTTCAAGATCAAGATCATTCAAAAGCAGATAAAACAATGAAAAGTAGAATATCAAACTGATGACTCCATTGGTTCCAATATGCGAATCTTTCATTATTTCCAGCGTCCGCTCCCGGGTTATCCCTCCGCCAAACCCATCGGAAAAATCGGCAAGACCATCTTCGTGCAATGCTCCCGTAATCAGCAAACGGCTTAATATCGCTGAAACAACAGCAATAGAATAAGGCAGGATCTGCGCCGATCCCCAGAGTACGCCCGCCATCACCGAAGCCGTAAGCCAGCCTGTCACAGGCCAGTAATTAATTGCCTGCTTATAGCGCTCGACAGGTACATCGAATGCCTTTAGCCGCCAAAACGGCAAACGGGTGAAAAAGACAAGGGCCGCTGCAATATTTTTCATGCGTATATAATTTGTTTTTTAACGGTCACAAGAAACCCTGACATATTGGCTCCGCCAAACCTTGTTTCATGCGCTTTGGCGCGAGTGCATTTGACTGCGTCGAAATTCAATTCAAATCGCCGCAAACATAAAAGCGCCGTCCCCTGCGGGACTTTCGCATATCCTGCATACTTGCGACAATCCAAAATGCACCCTTTTGGCGTTACGCCCGTTCCATATAAAAACAGTTTGCCGGATATTTCGCCCTGCGGGCAGTCAGGATTTTGCCGGCTCCTCTTTCAGACTTGCAACCCCTAACTATTTAAAAATATTTGGTCACTTTTATTTCCTTGAACGAATTCATCTCGTTTATCATGCGCACGGCCGAATCGACAACAGGATAGGCGCACAATGCGCCTGTTCCTTCTCCCAGCCTCAAACCCAGATGAAGAAGCGGTTTCGCTTTCAGGTAATCCAGCGCAAGCTTGTGCCCCGCTTCATCGCCCTGATGTCCGAAAATGCTGTAATGCAGCACGTTTTCGTTCAGTTTGGAAGCCGCCAGCATACAGTTAGTCATAATGAAACCATCCACAAGAACCATCATTTTCAGTTCGGCGGCTTTTAGCATGGCGCCTACCGCCATTACCATTTCATATCCGCCAAAGTAACGCATGAAGTCCTCGACGGAAGCGTCTCCCCTGTAATTTTCCATCGCTTGCTTCAGCACTTTATATTTATGGCTGACGATATTGCCCGTATGGTCACAGCCCGCGCCTGTGCACCGGTCTAACGGGATACCTGCAAGACAGGCCATCCACAAGGACGACGACGAGGTATTGGTTATCCCCATTTCACCAAAACCGATAACATTGCACCCCTCGTCATAGCAGGTCTGCACACACCCGGCTCCATACTGTATGGCCAATTCCATTTCCTCGCGTGTCATGGCGGCTTCGTGCAAATAATTGCGGGTGCTTTTCCGTATTTTCCTGTTCAGGACAGGATCTCCTTCCTTGAAATCGAAATTAACGCCTGCATCTACTACTTTGAGGTCGAAACCGTGCTGCCGGGCCAGAAAATTTATGCCTGCTCCTCCTGCCTGGAAGTTAAGTATCATCTGATAGGTTACTTCCTGCGGTGAAAGGCTTACGCCTTCGGCGGCGATACCATGATCTCCGGCGAATACGATGTGGCAGGGATTAGTCAGTCGGGGATTCAGAGACTGCTGTACCCAGCCAATCTGCATGGCAAGATCTTCCAATACTCCCAGTGAACCTTTCGGTTTTGTCAGGCTGTCAATCTTTTCCTGTAGACAGGAACGGATTTCGTCATCCGGTTTCCCGATGTTAAATTGTTGCATTGTTTTTTAGCGTTTGGCGCCGGCCGTTAACCGACAGCTTTATGTTCATCTTGTTATCAATATAGTCTGAAGCTAATAAAAAAGCGAAAGAGTTTCCCTTGACGTTCCGTATTACAAAGGTTCCTGAAAACACATGGCAACGACCAAATACAGGCTAAACGATAAAATTTCCGGCAAACAAAGAACCGTTTTAGAGCCAAAATGCTTCATTGACCAAAATTAAAACAGTTTCCCTGTCTGTTTTTGACCGGTCTTGTTTGATTGCCCCCCTTGTCCGGCCTGATAGCGGATGCATTTGACTACGTCGGCCTGACGTTTCAAATACACCCCCGATAGTCCGCTATTGTCACTTCACAAAAGAAAAAACAACCTTGAAAATTCGAACGGGCAAAATTTAAACAGTTTCCCGGTACATTGCCGATTGCAGATCTCTTTTCCTAATCGTTCATCGAAATAAGGAACTCCCCATTGTTTATTGTCTTTCTCAATCTGTTTTCAAGGAACTGCATTGCTTCCACCGAATTCATATCCGACAAGAAATTACGCAAAACCCACATACGGCTAAGCGTGTCGTTATCAAGCAACAAGTCGTCGCGGCGCGTACTGGATGCAATGATATCCACGGCAGGGAAGATGCGTTTATTGGATAGTTTACGGTCGAGTTGAAGTTCCATATTACCTGTGCCCTTAAATTCTTCGAAGATAACGTCGTCCATCTTGGAACCCGTGTCGGTCAATGCTGTAGCTATGATGGTCAGCGAACCTCCGTTTTCTATATTTCGGGCGGCGCCGAAGAAACGTTTTGGCTTATGCAATGCATTCGCATCCACCCCTCCGGTCAAAACCTTACCCGATGCCGGCTGTACCGTATTATAGGCGCGAGCCAGACGCGTAATGGAGTCTAGCAATATGACCACGTCGTGCCCGCATTCGACCATGCGTTTCGCTTTGCTCAGCACTATTTCGGCTATCTTCACATGACGGTCGGCCGGTTCGTCGAACGTAGATGCAATCACTTCTGCGTTTACGCTGCGTTCCATATCGGTTACCTCCTCGGGGCGTTCGTCGATGAGAAGCACTATCATATATACTTCGGGGTGATTGGCGGCGATGGCATTCGCTATGTCTTTCAATAATGTGGTCTTTCCTGTTTTCGGTTGAGCAACGATAAGCCCGCGCTGCCCTTTTCCTATTGGCGAGAATAAATCGACTACACGGCATGATAAATTATCGTTGCGCCCCTTGGTCAGTTTGAATTTTTCATCCGGGAAAAGAGGTTTCAGATGGTCGAACGGTACCCGGTCACGGACTTCGTCCGGCGTCCGGCCATTGATTCTGTCGACTTTCACCAGCGGAAAGAATTTTTCCGATTCTTTTGGCGGACGGATGGGTCCTTCTACAATATCGCCTGTTTTCAGTCCAAACAGACGAATTTGCGATTGAGAGATATACACATCGTCTGGCGACGACATGTAATTATAATCGGACGAGCGCAAAAATCCGTAACCTTCCTGCATAATTTCAAGTACCCCGGTTGCACTCAGTATGCCTTCAAAATCGAATTGTTTATTGTCTTGCGATTGATTATTCTGTTTCTGGTTTTGAGGTTGCTGTGACTGTTTTGCCGTCTGTTTTGCAGGTATTTCAGGCATTATTATTTCAATGGGAGCAACTTCCGAATCCACTTCCAACGGAGAAAGCAAAGGCAATCCGGGAACAGGCTCCTGCGGTTCTTCTTCTCTCACCTTGTTTGAACGAAAGACCAGTTGCGTAGGCTTCACAGCCGGCTGCTGAGGCCTGGCCTCCGTTTCCGGCCTGTTTTCTTTGGGATCCGTATTATTCCTTTTAACCAAGATCTCCTTTTGCGGAGCTTTTTCCATAGCCATAACAGGAGCCTGAGCTTCTTTTTTCTCCACAACAGGAATTTTCGCCAGATCCGGCCTGGATTCTTCTTTTACCTCTTCCTGAGGTTTGGCTTTTGGAAGTTCCTCTTTTTTCGGTTGAACCGTTATTTTTTCCGTTGCAGGAGCAGGAGTCATTTGTTGTTTTGGAGTTTGATTCCGGACTTTTTGCCTCTCTTTGGCAACAACTTGCGATTTTTTTTGCTGTTGCTCTATCCTGTCTTCACTCTGGTAACTCTCCGAATTTTTATTTTTGGCTTCCGTGATAGCTTGCTCATCCAGTATTTTATAGATAAGTTCGTCTTTTTTATAAGCGTCAGGGCGTCGGATTCCAAGTTCTTTAGCGATAGTTCTTAGTTCTATGGTGAGCTTTTCGTTAAGCTCAAGAATGTTATATATACGCATGTATATCTATATTAAAATTATATTGATTTTGTTTGTATTTCAAAAAATAATTAAGGAATAGCCTTACGGCAATTTAAATACTATTATAAATTTATGGATCTTGATTTTTTAGAAGATAATAATACAAAACAAAGCGATTATTACCATAAAGTCTAAAAGTCCGTTGGTTCCCAAGTTTCCGGTGGAGTTGAACTTATTTTTATAATCCGTTATGTTTCAAATAAATACACCTTCCGGTTTATTCAAGCTATAAAACATTTCCAGTATAGAACCGGAGATATGCAAAACAACTTTTGCTACAAACCGGTACAAAGATAGTAAAAGAAATTAATCTGGCAAAAACCAATTATTTATTATTTGTTAATCACATTAACCGACTGGCTTTTTTGGTTTAGCCGGTTAATAGCGGTTTAAAAGCAACCGCTTCAAAATCGACAATCCGCTCTCCTGCTGCCATTATTTATCTTTCCCGGCAATTACGTCCCGAAAGGACAGTTATAACAAGTGTCAGACAGGGGCTTAGGCCTGGCCACAGAGTATTATCGTCCTTAACCTGACGGCTATGCCCGCATGGAACGACACATAAAAGACAGCATTATTCGGTACAATACCGTAAATGAATGAATGAATGAAAAATGCGTCAGGCTTGACTCGCTTTCGCTTCTACAATTGCCGGTTATCAAGTTTTAAGCCCTCGCTTGTAACTGAAGTCTGAAGACGCGGTTAAAGGAATTGCAAGATACAAGCCGGAAACTGAAGCATAAAAAAGCATGATCCGCAACAGGAATCATGCTTTCAATTATTTAAAGTACAATTATTATTTTACTCTTGCATCGTACAATGATTTCCGGTTTAGTAACACAACTTTATAATTCATTATGGAATCTCCATTTCCGGCTTTATCGATAACTGCGATTTTCATGTTGTAAATTCCTTGAATTAAAGCCAGAGTATCCACAACGCCGTCTTTATGAGTCCGGGTTATTGTATCGGGTATCTGTGCAAGCCTGTTCCTGTACACCACTGTATCCCTTGCATTGAATATCATTTGACCCGGCTTTACAACAGCCATTACAGAATCCTTAATATCCGCACGGCCTCTTTTATCCTTGTATTCCGGAAATATTTCAACTTTAAAAGTAGACAGAGCCTCGTTATCCCTAAACCGGGCGGATATATACATCCATTTGGCGGAAACTACCGTATCCATTCTATCCGGATTAGCATTCAAACTATCGTTTATCCTTAGCGTCAATTTATCATATCTCAGCGTATCGTTTATATTTATCCTGACGTCCGACATTGACGGCGACTCCCTTTCGTCGTCCTCAACCTTCGCGCATGACGAAAAATAGAAGCCTGACAACAGAATAAACGAAACAATAAACAAACAAAAGCTTCTCATTGCAGATTGTATAAATTTACAGCTGCGAAAATACGATAAAGTTGCGAGTTACAGGTTACAAGCCACGATTTTTTTAGTTTATTGACATTCCGGCATCATCTTAACCGTTGAACGGAATGCGTAAAAACACTTGTATGTTCCTCCCCGGTTCCGGTATGTTCAGCCGCCTGTACAAGCTCATGTGATTCAGGTAACGGGTATTAAACATGTTCTGCACCTGCAAATTAAAGTTTATCGCGAACTTGGGGGTAAACCGATAATCAAATCCTGCGCCTGCATGGAACAAGTTTGCGCCCGGGGTTTCCTTTTCATCGGAACCAACCCTGCTTTGCCTTGCATACCACTGATGTGAAACAGATAACTGATAATATGTCAACCCTGTCTTCTTTTCCGTGTTTTTTAAATATTTTATTCCGTTAGTCATCGTGAACGGCGGGGTAAACGGCAACGGGTTATGATCGTCCAGGTTCTTGTTCAGCACAAGGCTTCCCATTGTCGACAACTCAATCCGGTTCAGCAACAGCCACGCGGCTTTATACTCCCCGCCGCCGGATACAGCCTTGGCCTGCGAGTAGTGATAAGGCTTTTCATCATACAACGATACCGGAGTTTCGTCTGCAGACTGTAAAAAAATAAAATTGGAGTAATAATTTATAAAAGGACTGAATTCGAGGGATAAACCGGGCCTGTTGTCATAATTTATACTCAAATCCAATGTATAGCCATTCTCTGCTTTCAGATCCGGATTGCCTGTTTCGTAACGGAACGCGGCATGATGTACGCCGTTGGCGGCAAGTTCGTTCGCAGAAGGAAAACGGAAAGACTTGGCCAGATTCGCAGCATATCTCAGGTTACTGTTCGACTCGGGATGATACTCAAATCCTACACTGGCCGACCAGTTACCAAAATTACGGTCGACGTCATAGGCGCGTTGCGCATATTGTTTCACTACAGCCGGCTCAAACCCCTGATCCTCCAGATAGACTGCCAAAGCATTATCATAAAAGCCTGTGATATCCATTTTTCCGAAATCATATCTCACACCCGCAGAAAGCTGCCATTCCCCTGTAAACATGAATGTATTTACAAAAGACGCCCCTCCCGAGATCCGGTTGTATTCGGGAAGGAAATATTCAAACCCTCCTACCCTGTTTTGCTGATATTCCACGCTTGCCCCTATTATTTTCGCCCACTTTTTGCCTTCGTCCAGATAGAGCCGGGCATCGGACGAATATGTTTTCAGCTTGAAATCCACGGCAATATCATCATCTGCAACAGGTTCCGCCTGCCCTTCATAATGCTCGTGAAAATGCTCGTACTCGCGACGATGGTTATATTGATAACCTGTATTCACAGACAGGCGAAACGAAGAAGTTTTCCATCCGGTATTATTTGTAATGGAAAAATGATTCGCGGCAGCATACGGCAAACCGGTATTCCCGTGTGAATTATCCATATCGTGATCGTGGTCATGATCATGATCTTCTTCTTCGTCATGATCTTCTTCTTCGTCATGCCCGTCTTCGTGTCCGGAATGTTCTTCGGACAATTCAAAAAGCCCCGTTTTCTGATAATTGTCGCTGACATTCATATAGGAAGTAACGTTTCCCTCTCTGAATCCGATTGTTCCCGAAAGCGAATACTCTTTCCCTGCCGAATTTGGCAAACGTTTATCAGGCAAAGCTATTTCCTGTGATTCATAATCGACATTACCGGCCGGCAACCTGTAGTCCGCGTAATCTTTATAATCATACGTTCCCTGGAAAAACCATTTGTCTTTTTGCAGCCTGGCTGTAGCTCCCGCTCCGAATAACCCGTTATTCGAGGCTCCCCACAGTTGCGCTTCTCCTTTGAAATAGTCCTCGTTTTCAAATCCATACGGTTGAATATCTATCGCCGCCGCAGTTCCGGATCCAAGCAATAAAGTATTCGGCCCTTTATATACGGATGCATTGTGCATATCCAACTGATTTATGTCTATACCGTGGTCGGCTCCCCACTGTTGGTTCTGCTGGCTTATACCTCTGTTCAATACCGCTACCCTGTTGGCGCTCAGCCCCCTTATCACAGGTTTTGAAATGCTTCCGCCTATATTCATGGTAGTTACGCCCGGCAAAACGCCCAGCATTTTATTGAACGAGGTGGACGGATTATCGTAATTTATAGCCTTTACAATTCCTGTTCCCGAAAACGTCCTTGATTCGGCGGAAACCTCCACCTCCTCCAATTCCACAGACAAAGGTTTCAAGCGAATATTCAAAACCGTATCATTATGCAATGTCACATGTACAGTATCAGTCTCATACCCCGCATAATTTACAAAAAGCGCATATTCTTTAGCGTTTAAATGACAAAAACTGAAAAAACCGGCGCTGTCGGTTAGTTCTCCCAGTGAGGTATTCATTATGGAAACGGCAACTCCCGCTATGGGAGCGCCCGTATTCCGGTCAGTCACTTTTCCCGATATCGCGCAAGCCGGTTGGGCCGCAAGTTGAAGATAAACAACAGAGAAAAAAAGTACAAATAAAATCTTTTTCATATAGGTCGTCCAACTATTTTGTTTGTGAATAAATATTTTTGATTTCCTGACAACGCAGCGTCCCGATCATTAACCTTGCCTTTTGCACCCGGGGCATGTGCCTTCAAGCAACACATCCATCGAATCCACGGAAAATCCTTGAGGAATGGCAACCGGCGCCAACGCCCCTGTTTCCATGCAAGTTACCGCATCGCATTCCATACAATGAAAATGGGCATGTTCCCCCTTCGGCAAAACCTCCCTGTTCAACGCGTACTTAACCGTAGAATCGTGTAGAACGACACGATGGATTATGCTGTTCTCCTCCAATGTCTTCAACGAACGGTAAAATGTGACCCGGTCAAACAAATCCGGCAAGGCTTTTTTGATCTCGCTCTCCGACAATGCGCAATCCCCGTCGAGTAACTCGCCGATTATAAACTTACGGCAACCTGTATTCTTCAGGTTATGGCGTTTTAATATCTGTTCGGCATCCATTATGGTATAAATATTAAATGAAACAATGTTGCAAATATAACACTATTTCATTTACAAAAGAAATATCCGGGAGAAAAAATAAAATCCGAACTTGTTTTAAGGCATAAGAAATAAACAATTTCAG
This sequence comes from Prevotella sp., assembly GCA_031273295.1. GTDB lineage: Bacteria > Bacteroidota > Bacteroidia > Bacteroidales > Dysgonomonadaceae > Dysgonomonas. The sequence continues at coordinate 26,300 of JAISSD010000147.1, read as the reverse complement.
AACTCCTGACGCGGTAAAGTTTTAATTGCTTTTAATGAACGATTTATAAAAACAATACCCCGAACTAATATCGTCGCGATTTTGACAGATTTAATATCGCAATATGCTTTGTATAAATATATTGGACATTCAAGCACTGTAAAAATGCGACAGTTTATTCTGTGCCAAGTCAGGAGTTTTGAATTTATAACAGTATATGTCGGGATGATTGAATTTTGGGCATTGACTTTCAAAACTTCGTTCAAAAAATATCACCGCAGGCGGTTTTTAACGCAAAGGATGCAAAAGAAATGCTTTGCGCCCTTTGTGATACGCTTTGTGTTCTTTGTGTTAATGAATCCAGCTGGAGGTCTTTAATGCGAGTAACCCCCAATGAAGCTAGAGGAGAATTGTTCACTGCCTCGGTAATGCAGTATTGCGATTTAAACAGATTCCTGGTATGCGGTAATTTGTTTACGGATTGCAGAGATCAGGTTGCAAGTCGCTCTGCGCCACTTGCAATCTTCCGGCCGCGACCGGTAACGATCCCTTGTTTGCAGAACCGGTTTTATGCCCGTCCAGAATCTCAAATTCGGAATTGTTGCTGATAAATTCAGGCGCCAGCCTCTTCATATTCGAAACAGCTCCATACCTGTCGCCATTTTCAGCGGCAGAAATTATGGATTCTATTTGAGGCAAAACATCCGTCAGACGATATTCCCTGACTTTCGCCATCATTATTTTCTCATGTGAAGTTTGTTCCGTGATCTCCGAATCGTTCAATAATTCTTCATACAACTTCTCGCCAGGCCTTAATCCCGAAAATTCTATGGCAATATCCACCTCGGGCGCCAGGCCTGCCAGTTCTATCATCCTCTTCGCCAGATCATATATCCTGACAGGCATTCCCATATCAAAAACATAAATATAACCTGATTTTCCTATAACGGACGCTTCCAGTACAAGGCGGCAGGCTTCGGGTATTGTCATAAAATAGCGTATGATTTCCCTGTGCGTCACCGTGACCGGGCCTCCTTTGTCTATCTGCTTTCTAAACAAGGGAATTACAGATCCGTTACTGCCCAGCACGTTTCCAAAGCGGGTGGTCACAAATTTCGTGTTCGATTTGTTTTTTTGTAAATCGGCCGCGCAACTTTGCACATATATCTCGGCTACGCGTTTTGTCGCCCCCATTATATTCGTCGGATTTACGGCCTTGTCCGTCGATACCATGACAAATGTTTCCACAGCATGATCAATCGCCAGATCCACCAGCAGTTTTGTGCCCAAAACATTTGTGACTATGGCTTCACACGGATATTTCTCCATCAGCGGTACATGCTTGTACGCGGCGGCATGGTAAACAATATCGGGTTTGTATTCTCCGAAAATCCCGACCAGTTTGGCCCGGTTGCGTATATCTCCAATTATTGAAATGCAATTTTGACCGGGATACATTTTCTTCAATTCCATGTCAAGATCATTCAACGGCGTTTCCGCCTGATCCAGACAGATAATCGATTCCGGCGAAAATTTCGCCAGCTGTTTCACTATTTCGCTGCCTATCGATCCCGCCGCGCCGGTTACCAGAATTGTTTTGTCTTTGATATTTTCGGCAATAACATCCAGACTTATATTTATTTCGGGACGTCCAAGCAAGTCTTCTATCTGAACCGGACGAATGTGGCTTTTGTCAGACAGCTGTTCCGGTTCATTCACATTCACGTATCTGGTTACATATATGCGGGCATTCACGCTCAGCATCTGCTCGACGTAAGCGGCGTCGGCTTTCAAATCGCTTTCTTTTGTGAACAGAATATCCTTGACTCTGTATTTATTGAAATCCGCCGTTTTTTGAATAATGATGACCGGTAATTCGGCGAATTTTTTCAACCTCGGCTCCGGCTCTGTTGTGAGAAACCCGATAATCTTGAATTTACTCTGGCCGGTATTTGTCAGTTGAGCCATTACTATGTTTTCTTCATTTAATCCCCATACAAAAACCGGCGTCGGCGGATTATCCCTGAACTTCCGCGTCAGCATTTGATAAGTGTATACAACAACGATGCGAAATACATAAAGGCCAATCAGTGAAACCAAAAACAATGTACTGCAATATGCCATGGACACGCTGCCCGATGAACCCAGCAATTCATATAACGAAATAAAAATCAAAAGACAGGTTAAAGACAACGAACATAATATCCTCTGAAACTCATAAATAGAAGAATAACGGATGATCCTCCTGTATGTTTTGAATAAGCGGAAGGAAAATAAATTAAAAAAAACCGTAATAGCCAGATATTTTAAAAACACAGGATGGCTGACAGCCTGTATGTTCCTGTATATCTGCAATGTCAACAGATAAGAAATCGCCGTTGCCGAAACGATTATTCCCGTATCTATCAACAAGACGAACCATCTGCTCAACAACCGGTTTTCAAGAAACTTTTTATATATTTTGTGTGCGGTTTGTTTTATCATGAGATTTGTTATAATGTGAATTTTGCGGCATCCGCAACTCTTTGCAGATCGTTTACGGTCAACCCTGTTCCCGATGGCAAACACAGGCCGTTTTTAAATAATGATTCGCTCGTTCCGTCTCCGTAAAAAGGATGATCTTTGAAAACCGGTTGCAGGTGCATCGGCTTCCAAAGAGGCCGGGACTCGATATTCAGCCCGTTCAGAGCCGAATACAGATCTTCTCTGGTTTTCCCGTTTGTTTTTTCCGGATCTATCAATATGGAGGTCAACCAATAATTGGAAAAATAATCGATAGACGGTTCCGTCTGAAAACTTATGCCATCAATTTCTTTCAACTGTTCCCTGTAAAACCGGTTGTTTGCTCTTCTTTGCTCTATCCGTTCCGGCAATACCAGCATTTGCCCCCTGCCTATTCCCGCCACCACATTGCTCATCCTGTAATTATATCCTATATGGGTGTGTTGATAGTGAGGAGCCGCATCTCTGGCCTGTGTTGCCAGGAAACGGGATTTCACAGTATACTCTTCATTACGGGAAACGAGAGCGCCGCCTCCGGACGTCGTTATTATTTTGTTTCCGTTAAATGAAAGAACTGCCATTTCGCCAAAGGTTCCGCAATGCCGATTTTTATATTTCGAACCTAACGCTTCCGCGGCGTCTTCAACAACGGGAATCCCGTACTTCACGGATATTTCCCGAATCTCATCCATCTTTACAGGCATGCCATACAAATGGACGGGTATTATCGCCTTCGGTTTCTTCCCTTTTGATAATCTGTCTTTTATGGCCCTTTCCAAATGTTCGGGCGACATGTTCCATGTGTCTTTTTCGCTATCAATGAAAACCGGAGTTGCTCCCTGATAAACAATAGGGTTTGCAGAAGCCGAAAAAGTAAAGCTCTGGCAAAGAACTTCATCTCCCGCTTCCACGCCTGTGATGATCAGGGCTAGATGCAATGCGGCTGTACCGGCGCTTAATGCGGCAACATATACATCACCGCTGAGAAACTCTGCCAGCTCCCGTTCAAATGCATCAACATTAGGCCCCATAGGTACAACCCAGTTGGTATCGAATGCTTCCTGTATAAATTTTTGCTCTTGTCCGCCCATGTGAGCCAGCGAGAGATGGATGCGACTGTTCATGGTTTAGCCTCTTTATATTTTAATATTTTTGCGGGAACGCCTGCAACAACAGCATTATCCGGAACATCTTTTATAACTACCGAGCCTGCTCCGATTTCGCACCATTTCCCTATTTTAATTCCTTGAATAACAGTCGAACCCGCACCGATTAAAGTTCCTTCGCCAACCATTACTTCCCCGCAGAGATTTACTCCCGGAGCTATGTGTACAAAATCATGTATGGTGCAATCGTGATCTACTGTCGCAGCGGTATTTATAATTACATGATTGCCTATTTGAGAAGATGATTGTATAATAGCGCCTTGCATCACAACACTGCCATCGCCAATCAGCACATTATCAGATATTATTGCAGTCTTGGACATTGCTTTATGATATATATTATCAGAAAATTTAGCTGCAATCTTCTTTCTTATAGAATTATTCCCTATACTGATTATCATAGGCGATTTTATTTCCTGCGACACGGGAATACCCATGAAATTCTTAATCGCACGATCATCATCAAATAGCTCTTCAACAATAATATTATTTGATTGAAGAATGTCTAAAATGACTTTGGCATGCCCTCCTGCTCCAAATAGATATACTTTCTTCATACTTTTTTATTTCCTCCAAATTTTTCCATAGTGGCGTTCGTACCGGAATTTACGCCTTCTGATTTAAAAACTTTTAATGCAGTAAGTGACAGTATTTTAATATCGAAAAATAAAGATATATGATCAACATACCATACATCCAGTTCAAATTTTTCTTGCCAAGAGATGGCATTACGGCCATTTACCTGTGCCCACCCTGTTATACCGGGACGAACTTCATGCCTTCTAATCTGCTCTTTATTATATAAGGGAAGATATTCCACCAATAATGGACGCGGCCCTATTAAGCCCATATCTCCTTTTATGACATTTATCAACTGGGGAATTTCATCCAGTGAAGTCTTTCTTATAAATTTACCAATGGATGTTAATCTGTCAGCATCAGGCAGGAAGTTCCCTTTAGAATCTTTCTTATCATTCATTGTTTTAAATTTGATAACTTTGAATATCTTATTATTCTTGCCCGGTCGTTGCTGAAAGAAAAAAGGTTTTCCATTATTTACTGCTGTCAATAACAATGTGATAAATAGCAATAGTGGAGATAAGATTATGAATCCTGTCAACGCAACTATAAAATCGAATATATGTTTGAAAAAGTTTTTATACATTCCTATTCTCTAAAGATTTATATTCTGACAATAATGCTTCCCATACCATATATTGTTCATAACGAGAAATAATTTTATCCCGGGCGTTGTCTCTTAATTTAGCCAGAAGTTCTTTATCTGTTAACAATAATTCCATTTTCTCTTCCAAGGCTTCTCTATTCTTGGAAGGTATAATTAACCCGTTTACACCATCTTCGATAATCTCGTTGCATCCATTAATATCCGTCACTATTGAAGGCAACCCCATAGCTCCCGCTTGCATAACGGCATTGGGAAAACCTTCCCGATAGCTGGGAAAGGCTAATACATCAGATATCGCAAAATAGGGTCTTACATCGGATTGAAAGCCAACAGCAATAATATTTGTATTATTATTAATCTTTCCTAATGTATCCTTCTTTAAAGGATCAAGATGAGGTTCAAGAGGTCCAACTAATAATAATTTTATATTTTTATATCTTTTGCTAATTTCTTCAAATGCGTTTACCAGTTCATTTACCCCTTTATCTTTTACGATACGACCTACAAAAATGAAAACAAAATCTGTATCCTTTATTCCTAGTTCATTTTTGAGATTTCCTCTTTGAATATCGGAGAATAGGGTAGGATCAAAGTATGATGTATTTATTCCATTTGAGCTTCCATTAGCTATTACTTTTAGTTTCGATAATTTGCAAAGTTTCTCTTTAAGTATAATATCCTTCAATCCATAAGAATTAGGCAGAACCAATGTACTGCACCTATATGTTATTTTCTCAACTATATCTAAAAGTTTCCTTTTTCCTCCTCCGGTTTCCATCAACGGTAAACCGGCTACTGTATGAATCCTGTTCGGAACATTTGCTAACCATGCTGCAATCATGCCTACTGTGCCGGCCTTTGGGGTATGGGTATGTACTATAAGCGGTTTTTCTTTTTTTAAAAAACGATATAATTTCCATAAAGCCTTTAAATCATGAATAGGAGTTATCTTACGGGTCATTTCTATACAGACAGTACGAATACCTTCTTTCTTACCTACTTTTTTAAGAGCCTGATTATCTGATGAAACAGCTATTACCTCATAATATTGCTTCATAAAAGCTAATTGTCCCTCTAAAAGCTTATTTAATGAGATTGAAACTGTTGTTATGCGGATGAGTTTATTCATTAAGATATCCTTCTATCGTTTTAATAAATATGGAAATCAATTTTTCTAATTGAAAATCAAACATTAATTTGTATTTCTTTCGAATTTATTATCGTTTTGAAATTAATAAATTCAATATGAAGAATTTTATCAAAAAAATCTTTATCTCTTGTCAATATCATCACTATTTGATAATTTAATTAATGATTTGTAAAAAGTTTGCCGTTTTTGCTCTAAAAGAGATTGTGCATATTTTCTTGACTCAAGTAAATTACGCTTAGCCTGCATATTTACAAAAGTCGAATTATTGACAAAAAGATCAATTTCATCAGCCAACGCGTATTCATCATTAGGCTTAATTAATACTTCATTTTCCAGAAGTTCGGGTATTCCTCCTATTCTTGTACCAATACAGGGTAATCCAACAGACATAGCCTCTATCACAGCTCTTGGCAAACCTTCAGATCGTGATACAAGAATAAAAATATCCGAATCCAATAAATATTCTCTAACTTTTGATGGTACTACTTTTCCTATAAATAAAACTTTATCAAAAACACCTAAATCTTTAGATAAAGCTATCATTCTTTCTTTATAAGCACCATCTCCGACCCACGTTAATCGACAATTTATTTTTTTGTCAGAAAGCAATTTAATAGACTTTATTACTACGTCTGGAGATTTATAGAGCTGCTCTAACGAACCTATCGATATTAATTTCACAATATCCGTTTCCCTTCTTTTTCTAAATTCTTTAGGCTGTAGACAAATCAATTCACTTGGTAAATTTACATCTGATGCATTTATAGTAAATACACCTTTCCTCGCAGGATATCTATTTTGTAATTGATTTGCTGTAACATATAACGCGGCAGATGCACCACGTACAACTTTTCTTAAAGAGAGATACCCTTGCATTCTCAAAAATGGACTCAAGATATTTCTAATATTCTGAAATGAAAATACAGTCCAAGGATCTCCTACAACTTCTACTCCATATGGTATGTTATTCTTTCTTAATTCTCTAGAAACCACAGATCCAATAATCCCCGGAACCCTACATATATAGTTATATTTTTTATCTATATTATTTCGAACTATTCTATAAATTCTTTTTCGTTCCTTCAGATATCCATTTATGCCTTTATAACAAGGAAGGCATATGAATGTTACTTTATCTGATTCAGCCAATAATTCTTTAGGATACTCTTTCAAACTATCTCCAACTCGTGCAATAATATACAAATGGTTATAAACAGCCAAATATCTGTTCCAAATATCCATATTAAAAGAATCTGTGACAGAATATATTTTTCCATCTAAACTTCTCTCAAATCTCGCTCCTGTAGTAAAAACTAATTCCATTTATTCCAATTTTCATTTTTTATTGACTCTGCGCATGTGATAAAATATTCACATTTGACTTTCTGTACTTTCACTTAATTCCAAAACATTCATTATTATTTCACAGAATAATTATAATTTCCGGAAAAACTGATCAAATAAATTTGTTACATTATAAAAATCAACAGCCCAGTTTCTTAAATCTATATTTTTATCTTTATTGTAAATTTCTAAAATTTTTAAGCAACTTTGTTCTATAGTATCAATATTTACCAATTGATCATGAAATGCTTTTGGAATTGACTCTTTTATTGGTTCAATATTGGAAGCGACGAAAGGTAGACCTGTAATTAAAGCTTCTATTAATGCATTTGGTTGTCCCTCTGTTTTTGATGGGAAATAAAAACAATTCATTGTATTTAATATTCTTATAATATCAGTCCTATTGCCTAATAATTTTATTCTTGATGACAAACCTTCTTGTTCAACAATATTTGCTAAATTTTCATCAACTCCTTTACCGCATAAAAGGAAGAAAATATCATCGTGTTTTTTACAAAGATCAAAAGCAACTTTAATTATCAAATCATGATTTTTTTCTTTAGCAAATCTACCAACATGTCCAACGACAAAAGCTGATTTAGGTATAGATAATTCATCTCTTAATTCATCCTTTGTTGACAAAAACTTTTTTGAATCAATTCCATTATAAATAACTTGACACCTTGAATCTTGTCGATCTCTGTTTGGGTAAAAAAAATCTAATGCAACTTTAGAATTGGATAAGATATACGAAGAATATTTTTCTACTAGTTTTTTCATCCACTCATTATATAATAATCGAATATAATTTGCTCTGAAGTGATTAGTTGAACCACGATAGAAAGCAATCCTATTATTTATTTTAGCATAGTAAGATAACATCATTATTATACCAGCAAAATTTCCTGTAAAATCACATACTGTGCAATATTTTTCTATAATGAACTTATCATAAATCCTTTTAAATTGAAACAAATTAAAATAACCTATTTTCATCGGGATTATTTGTGCTCCAATACTCTTATATTTATCTTCTAATACACCCTTTGCACCAGATTTACAATATACATGAGCATTTATCTCATCTTTATAATGAGTCAAGAATCTTAATAAATAGTTCTCGATTCCTCCTGATTCCAAGCCCGTTACAAAAAAAGCTACTTTTTTCTTTTCCATATTTTCAATTACGTAAAAAGTTCATATCAGTTATTTCCTTGAATAGCCCTGTGATAAGTAAAAGTGTATCTGAGTCAAAATAACTCTCAACTATTATATTTCTTATTATAATGAGTTGAAATACAAAACGAATAGAAAATAGCGCCAGGAAAATATAAAAAAACTTTATTTTTCCGGAATTAATTAAATCAATAAGAATTAATAGAGCAAAGAAAAATTGAATAACAAGTGAATATCTTTGAAAAACAGTAGGCGCCTGATAAAAAATATTAACAAAAAAAATCATACAATATAGGATTGTCCTAAGAGTAGATGTATTTTTCCATGTAAATAAAAGATATATATATGCTATATATAGCCATAAATTTGATCCCCAATAAATGATTACTGCACTACTGGAGTTATCCATCCCCTCACTAACAAAATCACGTTCTCCTAAATATGCATTGATCTTCGAATCTATTGCACTATCAAAAAAACCAAGATTTGATATTTGCATTAATAATTCTGTCCTAGGAATTAACAAAAACAAGAATGAGATTAAAAATAATGTCTTTGACCAATTTGGTTTATTTTCTAATAATAAAACAAGTATTGTTACAAGAATAAATAACATTGTACTAAAATGAGTACAAGCTGCAAGAAGGAGAAAAGCAAAACCTTTAATCTTTTTTTGCTCAAAAAAGACATAATAAAATGCAAGAAAAACAATCGTACATGCAAAATAATAGCGCATTCCTGAAAATAGAGAAAGAAGACTTATCGTAAAAAAAATTAGAATAAATGATAGAAAACAGTATTTATTTTGATCCTTTGTTAACTTATTAAATATTAAGAAAGTTATGCTAACAGAAGCGATACTGACAATAGAGGCAGTAATCTGAAAAGAAAGTCCTATTTTAGACATTATTGCCAAATAGATAGAAAATAAAAAATCAGGTCTGTCTACCAGATAAGCTGTAATTTGATACCAAGACATCTTCCCTAAATCTATGAACTTAAGATAATGAGATGCCCTATCATCAGATATATATGGAACATACAGATAACTTAAAAAACCAATTGTCAGAGTAAATAAAAAAAGACTAAATGATGACTTTTTAGCAATCCCATAGAAAGTCATTGGTAATGAAAAAATAGGACTTATTAAAAAGAATACACTTTTATGAAATTTATCCTCTTCCATACCAATTAAAATTATTTAGATTGTATTAAAGTATTGACCATCCATTCTTGAGGATTGAATGGAACTTCATTCCAATTCAAATCTTTATCCCAGAAGCCATTACATTGATCATATACTGCATAGGAAAAGCCATAGCTTATCTCTATTATCAATGGATTATTTTCTTTATCGAAAATGAAATCAAAAGCAATACTTTGTGTCATTAACTTTTCACTGACATCTTTTGCTATTTCTACACATCTAATATCAATTTCATTTTTATTATAAATTACTCTACCACTACCGGATGCCCTAAAATCATTTTCTCTTACCATTCTTTTAATTCCAAAAAAATTACTACCGATTGCAATAATTCTTATATCAAAATTATTATTGGGTATATAATCCTGAAAATAAGCGTATCCTTTCTCCCGTCCATGCATTCGGGCGAAATTCGCAGGAAAGAATATTCTAATAAAAGATTTAATGAGGTCTAGTCGTGTGGCCTTATTTATTTTATACAATCTAATTTTATTATTAAAACTTCCCCACCCATTATATTGACTAAATCCTTTGCCAAAAGCCTTCTTTATAATTTTACCTGCACTATTCTTATTATTGATTAGACTTACATTAGAAGCTCCTGCACCTCCTCTTAGTTTAAATACTTTAGGAAAAGATGTACTATTTACCCATTTCAAGGCATCTTCTTTAGAATAAAATACATATGATTTTACCATAGGAGCCCCAATAGATTCAAGTAAATATTTTTGTCCTACTTTATCATCAAAATGCCAGCAAGTATGAAAGTCAGGAAAAACTTTTATACCTTTTTGCTCAATAGCGAAAACAAGTTGTTTTGCAAAAATAGCATCACGATAATCAAGATGATGGAAATGCCACATTAAAAAACTACAATCTGATAATTGCTCAATTATATCAGATTCATAACAATTGACAATCTTATATGGTATATTTTGCTTTATACAATATCCAATCCATCTTATACTAAATGAATGTTCATTTTGGTGAATTGCTATTTTCATTATTAATTTCTTTTAATATTAAATTAAGATACTTCTATAAGATCCACATCGAACTATATTTAACAATATTAAATCTATTACGGCCATTTGGACAAAAATCATTTGTAACCAATATCTTTGCACTATTCATTTTATTAAATTAAGTAGTTTATCAACCACATTTTCTATATAATATGGTGTCACATCAACAATTAATCTTTTGCTATAATTTCCTTCTAAAAATTCATCAACAATAGATTTATCAAAATTATTTCCAATAGAAAGAATCGGACGTTTTGTATAAGCATAATCAATTAACTTACTTGGAATTTGTACTTCACTATTATTTTCAAAATTCACTAAAAAATCCATTGTACTTAATTCATATATAAGCTGTTCTCTTCTAATATAATCATGAAATTCAATTTTTTCACCAAGTTTATTTAAATAAGGGGCAATAACCTGATGATTTTTTGTATAAATTATAAATTTGAATTTATCTTCTCTTGTACATAAATAGTCTAAAAAAGGACGTGGGTCTCTAATGTTTTTATAAAATACACCTGAATAGGAAAATGTTGGTATTTCGTTAGCTATTATACCATTATATAGTTTCAAATGGTTAAAATTAAAACCTTGCGGAATTACTTTAATTTTATGCCTGTATTCTTCAAAGTAAGCTTTTTTTGCCCCTTCAATAGGTACTGTAACATAATCAGTATTGTTACAAAACCATTTTTCTAAATATTTAAAATAAAAAGGTCGTTTATGAAAAGGATTTCCCATAAAAGGGTCTCCACAATCAGCAATCCATTTATCCGGAAATATTTTTTCACATTTCTTTTTTCCCCAAGCACAGCCCCAATGGATAGAATGAGGTACAGCAATCGAGATTAATAAATCTGGCTTCTTTTCTTTTTTTATAATTGAAGGTATTCTGAACATAAGTTCAATATCAGGATAATTGATAAATTGGAAAAGCTTACTAAAAATCTTATTCAAAATAGAATTGTTAAATTTTCCAACCTTTTTTCCATCGGAATTTATCATTGGAAAGAAAGTCTTTATATTTTTTACTTTTACCCCTTTCTTTTTTTCGATTTCTCGATAGTCATAATCTCCCAAATGAGCATAAACAGTAACCTCATGCCCTCTATGTGCAAACTCAAAAGCTAGTTCTGTTGTCCTCAAAGCCCTAGGAGATTGAGATGGATAAAAAGTAACAGATATAATAATTATTTTCATTTCTTATAAACTCAATAATATATTCACAATTCTTTCAGCCGTTTTCCCATCCCATAATTCCGGGAGCCCTCCCTTTTTCCATTCATTTGAGAATAGTTTTAGTAATGCAGGTTTTATTGCTTTTGGATTGGTACCGACAAGTTCGTTTGTACCAATGGTACAAGTTTCGGGTCTCTCTGTACTATCTCTTAATGTTAAACAAGGTACCCCCATCACTGTAGTCTCTTCAGTAATTCCTCCGGAATCAGTTATTACAGCTTTAGCATTCTTTACTAAATAATTAAATTCCAAATACCCTAATGGGTCAACAATATGTAAATTATCTGAGAAAACATTTATTCCTGAGAGTCTTTTGGCTGTTCGGGGATGTATTGGGAAAATAATTGGTAAACTTTCCACATTATTAGCTATTTCATTTATTGTCGCTTCTAGTTTCTTAATTTCATCGACATTAGCAGGACGATGTAGTGTAAGTACAATATAATTACCTTTATATAAATTTATTTCATCAAAGAAAACAGGCTTAACCAGACGCTTAATATTACTTAACAACGTATCGATCATCACATTTCCTACAAAGAAAATCCGTTCTTCCGGAATTCCCATATTATTCAAATTCTCATTCGCTACTCTTGATGTTGTGAAAAAATAATCAGTTATACTATCTGTTACCATACGGTTTATCTCTTCAGGCATTGTTAAATCCCACGAACGAATACCGGCTTCTATATGGGCAACTTTAGTTCCCAATTTTTTTGCGACAATAGAGCATGCCATTGTAGAAGTAACATCACCAACAACTATTACAAGATCTGTCGGATTTTTTATAAGTTCTTTTTCAAACTCAATCATTATTCCTGCAGTTTGTTCAGCTTGGCTTCCTCCCCCTATTCCCAAATTAATATCCGGAAGAGGAATATTGAGATCTTCAAAGAAAGTATCACTCATTTTTTTATCATAGTGCTGTCCAGTATGAACTAATCGATAAGTAATACTTTTACCATTACTTTGAGTATTTAAGACTGCTTTTGTAATGGGCGCTATTTTAATAAAATTGGGTCTAGCTCCCGCTACTATTGTTAATTTCATATCTAGATTTCTTTGAGATTTTTTTCATACCTTTCTTTAGGAATAAATCCATAATATTCAACCTCATATTTCCAAGGAATAAATTTGTCTTTATCTAAATATTTAATAATTTTCGCAGGATTACCTCCTATCACGCAAAATCCCTCAGGAAAACTTTTTGTAACAACAGAGCCTGCAGCCACAATTGTCCTTGTTCCTAACTCTACGCCAGCTAGAACAACACTATTCATGCCAATCCAAGAATAATCACCAATTTTTATTGTTTTATAATTATACTTATTGTGATCATAAAGATCGTGATTTGCACTTAAAATGCCAACATTTGGTGCCAGTCGGACATAATCTCCGAAATAAACATTACCTGCACCTTGAATATATACTCCAGAACTTCCAATGGCACAATTTATACCAATTCTAATTTTATGAGGATTAGCAACCAAGCAATTTTTGTCCATAGCCCAATGAATTTTAGTCAACCCAAGACGATATTTTAAAAAATTACTATAGCGAGCAGGAACCTTTGACTTACGGTAATGACTATATTGGGAATAAAAAGGTAAAAATAATTTTATTATTTTTTTTATTTGTTTCATTTTCTCTTTTTCTTGAAATTTACTAATAATGGACGCAAAATGGATATATAGTCAATTTTTAACAAATTGGCCCCCCATAGAAATATAATAAAGTATAGAATAAAACTGATTGTTATTTGGATAATGTTATTCATAACAAAATAATTATCTAATAAATATCTAATAAACAGTAAAATGGTTGTTGATAAAAATAATATTTTTAACGATAACACTGTTGGAAATAATATTTTTAATGATATGCAAAAGAATTTTGAAATAAAAAGAAGCATAGCAAAAATGCGCCCAATTTGACACGCTACGGATATCATGATGACAACTTCAGGAGAATGAAATATTAGAATACCTATATATTCTAATAATATAAGAATTATTGCTCCTATCATATGAACATTTGCATAGTATCGAGTAGCGCCAATAGCTAATATTAAAGGGCCATATGAAATTAATGTGAAAAAATTCACAATCAATTTTATTCTGAAATAGACTGAGGAACCCTCATAAAAATTTCCATATAAAATAATCATTACAATATCAGCAAAAAACCAAAAAAATATAACTAAAGGATAAATAATCTTTGCAATTTTCTCAAATGCGCTCCTCCAAACAGGAAGAATATCTTGTTTAGGATTGACCTTTTCATGTATTTGTCTCGAAAAAAGAGGCATTAAAACGGTTGACGAAGCTCCAATAATCATTCCAACAAAAGGTAGTTCCAATGATCCATTAGCAAATTCAGCAAATGTTTCGGTACCAAAGAATCTACTTATAAAGAATTGATCTGCAGAATTAATCAATATTCCCCATAAACTGGCATGCATTAAAGGTAAGGAATATTTAAATATTTGACAATAGGATATCTGGGTTTTAATTCCTTGAACAATTTTAAATGGTATGTTTTTTAAATATAATCCTATAATTAAAGTAAAAAAAGAAGATATAACAAAACCAATAACAGCAGACATATAGTCTCCTTTAAAAAAAACAACAGGCAATGCCACACATAATAACATTATTATACGTGTTACAACTGTATATACCGCAAGAAGCTGTGTTTTCTTATAGGTAGCCAATATACTTTCTAATCCCATTGTAGGTAACATAAACAAAGGTACAAGGGAAAATATCTTCAATGCCAGAGTAAGATTGTCATTCTTTAATATTATTGCTATTTGTGATGAAAAAAGAAACAATAATAGGGAGAAGATAAATCCAACGACAAAAAATACCCTATTAATTTTTCGGGTAACATCTTTGGCTTCGCCTAATTCTACTCGAGGTAGAAAATAAGAAAATGCTTTTGGTAAACCTAATGTAAAAACCATTAATAAAGTACTATATATGTATATAACTTGTCGATATGTTCCGTAATCTTCTTTTAGTAAGTATCTACTCAAAATCATAGAACTAACCATAGCAAATCCAAAAGATGCAAAATTTCCAATAACCACCCAAAAAGCTTGTACAGTATTACTCTGGTTGTTCTTTACCATATTTTTAAAAACTTCCCACACAATTTAATCTAAAACAGGCTTTAAATCATATATAATACCTAATTTATTTATAAGGGAAGAATAATCAATGTTTATAAACTCCTTATGCCTCACAGCCAACACCACCGCATCAAATTTCCCTTCCGGCATTTCGGTCAGAATATCCAAGCCATATTCATGTTTTACTTCTTGCGGATTTGCCCAAGGATCATAAATCGTTATATTCGCATCATATTCTTTCAATCCGCGAATTACATCCACGACCTTCGTATTACGCACATCAGGACAATTCTCTTTAAAAGTGATACCGAGCACAAGGATATTAGATCCTTTAACCTGAATGCCTTGTTTAATCATCTTTTTAACTACTTCACTCGCAACATATTCACCCATACTGTCATTCATCCGGCGACCGGCAAGGATAATTTCAGGATGATAGCCATACTCTTGCGCTTTCTGTGCCAGATAGTATGGGTCAACTCCGATACAATGTCCACCAACCAATCCAGGTTTAAATGATAGAAAATTCCATTTGGTACCTGCGGCTTCCAGTACTGCGTTCGTATCAATACCCATTCTATCAAATATTTTCTTCAGCTCGTTTACAAATGCAATATTGATATCCCGTTGAGTGTTTTCAATCACTTTTGCTGCCTCGGCAACTCTTATTGTTGGCGCCAGATGCGTTCCGGCTTTGATGACGGATGAATACAGAATATTCAGTTTTGTCCCTGTTTCAGGTGTAGAGCCGGATATCACTTTCTTTATTTTCTCCACCGTATGTTCTTTATCTCCCGGATTTATCCTTTCCGGAGAATAACCTGCGAAGAAGTCAACATTAAATTTCAAACCGGAAGTTTTTTCGACGACCGGAATACAATCTTCCTCTGTAGCTCCCGGATAAACTGTTGATTCATAAATAACAATATCACCTTTACCTATTACTTTCCCTACCGTTTCACTGGCTTTGTATAACGGAGTCAAGTCCGGCCTGTTGTTTTTATCGACAGGCGTTGGGACGGTCACTATATAATAGTTGCAATCTTTTATATCATCCGGACTACAGGTACAGAATAAGCCTGTATTATTATCGGATTCTTTTTTTAATATTGACTCAAGAATATCTTTTTCAACTTCCAGTGTACGATCGTTTCCCGACATTAATTCATCTACGCGGTCTTTATCAATATCAAAACCCACGACAGGATATTTTGTCGCAAACAGCCCGGCTAAAGGCAGTCCGACATATCCCAGTCCGATGACGGCAATTTTTGTTTTATCCATTTACTTCAGATTATTCCAATACCAGTTTACAGCTTCTTTTAAACCCTCTCTCATAGCATACCGAGGACTGTAATCCAACAAGGATTCCGCCTTTTCCATGCTAGCCAAAGAGTGAGGTATATCCCCGGGTCTGTCAGGGCCATATACAACTTCAATATTAGCAATACCGGGATCATATTCGCTTAAATATTCTTTCAGGTATTTTACAAGTTGATTTAATGTCGTTCGTTCTCCAAAAGCAGTGTTATATACTGTATTTAAAGCGGCCTTATTTGTCGTGACAAGAGCCAACAGGTTCATTTGAACCACATTTTTGATGTATGTAAAATCTCTTGAATTCTCGCCATCTCCATTAATTACAGGGGATTCATGATTTATAAGTTTCTTTACAAACAAGGGAATGACCGCGGCGTATGCACCATTGGGATCTTGCCTTCGACCAAACACATTAAAATATCTTAGCCCTATACAATCAATACCATATATACGTGAAAAGACGTCCGCATAAAGCTCATTTACATATTTTGTAATTGCATAGGGTGAAAGAGGCTTTCCAATCACATCTTCTACTTTAGGCAAGGATGCGGAATCGCCATAAGCAGATGAACTGGCAGCATAAATAAAACGCTTCACACCGGCTTCTTTCGACGCGACAAGCATATTCAAGAATCCCGAAACATTTACATCATTAACGCTTATCGGATCTTTTATCGAACGCGGAACAGAACCTAAAGCAGCTTCGTGCAGCACATAATCCACATCTTCCACCGCTTTTTTGCAAGTATCCAAATCACGAATATCCCCTACAATTAACCGGAAATTTTTATTGCCGAGAAAAGGTATTATATTCTCTGACTTACCCGTCGAAAAATTATCCAAACATATAACTTCATTATTGTGTTGAAGTAACTCTTCACAAAGGTTAGATCCAATAAAACCGGCGCCGCCGCTAACTAATATCTTTGAATTATTTAAATGATCCATACCCATAGGCCTTTCCATATCCATATTTATAGTTATAATTACTGTCCAGATACGAATCGTTCAAAACCAGATACATGTTTGTCAGTTTCCCTTCCGCTTTCTGCGCATTCATGAAATTGACCGCCGCTTTTGGCGTAACATTTTCCCTGACAATATACAGGGTGGAGTCGACAAACTCGTCTATCAGGTATGTGTCCGACACCAAACCCACAGGCGCAGTATCGATTATTATAAAGTCATATTCTTCTTTCGCTTCCGCCAGAAAGTCTTTTAAACGCGGACTCAGCAACAGTTCGTTCGGATTGGGAGGAATAGTACCCGCCACCATTACCTCGATATTATCGTTTAATCCGGATTTATTTATGTAATTTCTCCATGGATCATCGTTTGCCAAATAGTCGCTCAGTCCTCTTTTCCCTGACAGGTTCACATAATCTTTCAACTTGGGATTCCTGATATCGCCACCCAGTAAAAGAACCTTCTTCCCCGACAGGGCAAAGCTTATTGCCAGGTTTACGCTTATAAAAGTTTTCCCTTCTCCCATAACGGTGGAAGTCACAAGTACTATCCGGTTTTCCTTGTGCTTTAATACGAAATTGAGGTTATTCCTCAATGAACGGAACATCTCGGCTATTCCCGAATTCCGTCCATATTGAACTACAACCTGCTGTCCCTTAACTTCATTTCGTCCTATTTGCCCGATAATGCCGACGTCCGATAACATTTCCAGTTCGTTTCTGCTTCTGATATGCACTCTAAACAGGTTTATAATGTATATAACAACCACAGGACACAGAAATCCGAGAATCAAAACGGACAGGATAATTATATTCGATTTTGGAGCTATCGGTGGAATATTCTCCTGTGGAGAAACAATGATCCGCGCCTTTTTTGCCGTAGAAGCAATAGACAGGTTTGTTTCTTCTCTTTTTTGCATCAGGAATAAAACCAGGTTTTCCTTGATCCGTTGTTCGCGAACTTTTTCGATTAAGCCTCTTTCCTGTTGAGGAACAGACAGAATTCTGGATTTTGTGGAAGAAAATTGTTTTAAGAGATCCTGTTTTGTGATATTGTATGCCCGTTTTACGTTTTTCAATGATCCCAGTATACTGCCGCGCATGTTGTTGACGTCCTCCATCAGTCCCGTACGGGCCGGATTTTCTTCGCCCATGCCTCTCAACTGTACTTCAGAGTTAAGCAACTTGTTATTGTATTCGTTGATCATTTGCGCCAGTCCTGCGTCGGATATCCCGATATTGGGTATGACCGCATATTTGTTTGCCGGATCATTTACATAGCCTTCGATCAACGAAATCACATTCAGTTGCGTTTCCACCTCCACCAGTTTCTGTTCGTTCTGGCCCGTCTGTTGCACAAACAGTTGAGCTTCGGTACTTAAATCCGTTATTTGATTCTGCTGTTTAAAGTCTACTACATTGTCCTCCGCGTCGGCAAGTTCAGCGGATATCTGTTTAAGCCTTTCCTTAATGAAAACCGATGTATTGTTGGCTATTTCGTTTTTAATATTGACATTCATTTCGTTGTACTGCTTCACCAGTTCGCGCAACGCCGCGGCGCCTTTTCCCGTATTATTGCATATAATACTGATATTAAGCGCCGAAGACGATTTACTGGTTGGCGATATGGATAATCCTGCTATCAGGGACGAAACGGTCGTGGATATATCGTTTACCGAGACATGGTATTTCTCTCCTTCAACTATTTCCTTCCCGACCGGTTTTATACTTATAGCCGTATTGTCGTCCGGTTTAATCACGGCAGGTAAAGCCTGTATTTTTTCATTTATATTTATATCTCCGTACAAACCGGATATTTCATATTCAGTCCCGTTTTTTTGTATGTAAAACCGGATATTGCCCGTTTTTTCCCTGTCGGACGATTCGACAGTAACATAAAACGGGGACTGGTCATATAACTCTGTCTTTCTAAACCTTTGGATTATATAACAGGAGGTTTGCAGATTCAATGTATCTGCAACAGAGCGCATCAAGTCAGGAGAAGACAGTATGGCGACCTCGTTTTCTATATTGTTTGTAGTCGACAGCAAGCCCAACGCTTCCAAGTCAAACTCGGCGGCATTGCTTTTAGAACTCTTGTCTTCATTCAATAAAACCAACAGGGATGATTTATATTGCTTTTGCGTGACCAGAATAATTACTGCTCCGGCAATAAGCCATACGGCGACAGACAGGATAAACCATTTCCAGTAACGCGAATAATCCAATATAATATCGGTTATGGACGCTGTTTCATCCGTTTTTTTCCAACTGCTTGCTTTTTCCATTTTAACGGGTTATGATGGCTATTATCGATATTACAATTGACAGTGCGGATAAACTGATCGATTCGAAAGTTCCAAAGCGGGAGTTGTTTCCTTTCGCCTTGTTCGTTTCCACATACAGCTTGTCGTTTTGCCGCAGATAAAACAGATCCTTGTTCAGCGCCAGGTTTTTATCTTGCATATCGATCCTGTGCATGGCTATCTCTCCATTTTCAAGGATCCTTACCAGCAACACATTGTTTCTTTTACCATAAACCGTCATATCCCCGGCGGCGGCAAGAGCGTCCAATACAGTCATTTGCCCGTTTGCAGAACCGTAAACGCCCGGTTTGGCCACTTCGCCCAACACTGAGACCTCGAAATTTAAAAACCGGATATTTACCACCGGCCTCTCCGTAATGTAACGCGGACAGACAAGCGAAACAATATGATCCTGGGCTTCTTTGACCGTCATTCCGCCCAGCTTCAGTTCCCCCAATATTGGAAAGTTTATTTTCCCGTCTTTATTTACCAGGTAATTTTGCAAACTGCCCGACGACGACGATGACGACGCTGTAGTTTGTATCGGATTATTCAGACTATTGGGAACCAGCGGCAGGTTAAAACCGGCTACCGCTCCGGGAATATTGGAATTAACGGTAATGCTTATTATATCGTTGGGCATGATTTCAGGCTCGTGTACCGCCGTAGCGGACAATATTTCCGGCGTAATATCTCCGGCGTTTTTCAGATACGCCAGCTGCTTATATCCGTTACATGAATTTAAAACTATAATAAACAACCATACAAACAATTGTTTAAAATACCCGCGCAAATCTAATGAGTTCATTAACAAAATAATAAATAATAAAATAACAGCCTGCAACAAATTTTACAAAATACTTCTCAAATGTATGTCTTATTTTATAAAAAAATAATATTTAAGGCGTTAAAATAATATAATTGTAAATTTATGTTAAAAATATAGCATTTGTCTATTTGCTACAACCCTCCATCCTGCAAAAGATATAAGATTTAGCGAAAAAATCAAAAGAATCTTCAAAATGACAGGATACAGTGACAATTTGATAGCGCCACCGGATTTTCCGGGTATTATTTTTTTTTCATCTTCACAGCCAGCGCTTCCGCACAACGTTCCCCGTCCATAGCGGCAGACACAATGCCGCCTGCATAGCCTGCCCCCTCTCCGCATGGATAAAGTCCTTCCATCTCTACATGCTGCATTGTTTCCCCATCGCGCAAAATACGGACAGGCGAGGATGTACGGCTCTCCACACCCAACAGTAGCGCTTCGTTGGCAAGATAACCTTTATAGCTGTCGCCTATTTTCTTGAATGCTTCTTGCAAGCGGGAGGAAACAAACCCGGGCGCCCATTCGTGCATGGGAGATGATACGATTCCCGGAACATAAGACGTTTCCGGCAATGAACTGCTTGTTTTCCCGTTCACAAAGTCACACAGGCACTGGGCCGGAGCAACCTGGGTTTTTCCGCCATGCAACCATGCCAGCTCTTCCAGATCTTCTACAAATTTCAACAAAGACAATTCACGATATTTAGCATATTCAGGAAAATCTTCGGGACGAATTTCAACTACAATTCCCGAATTAGACCAGCGGGAACCGCGATTGGACGATGACATGCCATTAACAACCACCTGTCTGGGACCGCTTGCTGACGGCACAACGGTTCCGCCCGGACACATGCAGAAAGAATATACTCCCCGCCCTCCGGCCTGGACCGCAAAACTGTACTCCGCCGCAGGCAAAAATTCACCCCGTCCCTCTTTGCAATGATATTGTATCCGGTCTATCAAACGGGACGGATGCTCTACACGAAATCCAACGGCCAATCCTTTGGCTTCCATCCTGATCTTCTGTTTATGCAACATATAATACACATCGCGCGCCGAATGGCCTGTAGCAAGGATAACCTGTCCTGAAAACGTTTCTCCCCTGTTCGTTTCTATACCTTTTACAACCCCGTTTTCGATTATCAGCTTGTCCATACGGGTTTCGAAATGCACTTCCCCTCCGGACTGCATAATCCGGAGACGCATTTTTTCTATAATACCGGGAAGCCTGTCCGTTCCTATATGCGGGTGTGCATCCACAAGGATGGAAGGGTCCGCTCCGTGCCGGCAAAAGACATTTAATATTTTCTCCACATTGCCCCGTTTTTTACTTCGGGTATACAGCTTGCCGTCCGAGTAGGCTCCCGCCCCGCCTTCGCCAAAACAGTAATTCGATTCGGGATTTACAATATGTTCCCGGTTCATCAAGGCTGTATCGCGTTTACGATCCCGCACGTTTTTCCCCCGTTCGATCACTACAGGCCGAACACCGAGTTCTATCAACCGCAAGGCCGCGAATAATCCCGCAGGGCCTGCTCCTACAACAATAGCCTGCGGGCAATCTTTTACATCGGGGTAACAAACGCTTGCAAAAGCCGGCTCATCCTGCTCTTCATTTACATATCCCCTAACCCTGAGATTAACAAAGATATTTCGTTGCCGCGCATCAATAGAACGGCGGAGGATGCGTACAGAGTTTATTTCTTTAAGGGGAATACCGGACAGGGAAGAAAAAATGCCCCGTATTTTCTCCATATCCGACGCCTGTTGCGGCGTAATGCGCATGTCTATATCTTTTTGCATGATCTGTAAATTAATTTTAAGGGAACAAAGGTATATTTTCAAATAACTACATACAATAAATTACGCTAAAGAAATGACATTATGCAGTAACCGGGCGCTTTTGACTGGTCGAACTGACATTTGAAGGGATGCAGAATGTGCGAAAGTCCCCAGGGACAGCGTTTTAAAGTATTCCACAAAGAAAAACCCTGGCGACCTCTGTGAAACACTTTGTGTTCTTTGTGTTTAAAAAAAATAGAGTTGTGTCCTTTGTGAAAAATTCTTTGTGAACTTTATGAAAACCTTTGTGTCCTTTGTGTTTAAAAAAAATAGAGTTGTATCCTCTGTGAAAAATTCTTTGTGTACTTTGTGAAAACCTTTGTGTCCTTTGTGTTTAAAAAAAATAGAGTCGTGTCCTCTGTGAAAAATTCTTTGTGTACTTTGTGAAAACCTTTGTGTCCTTTGTGAAAACCTTTGTGTCCTTTGTGTTTAAAAAAAATAGAGTCGTGTTCTCTGTGAAAAATTCTTTGTGAAAACCTTTGTGTACTTTGTGAAAACCTTTGTGTCCTTTGTGTTTAAAAAAATAGAGTTGTGTCCTCTGTGTTTAAAATTATTCTATCTTTACCGCTTATTTTATTTCTGAAATGTGATCATTATGACTGAAAACGAACTGTCCAAAATCGTATTTGAAGCAGGATTTAAATTGCATAAGGAACTTGGCCCGGGCTTATTAGAAAATGTTTATGAAGAATGTCTGTGTTATGAACTTCGCAAGCAAAACCTGTTTGTAGAAAAACAAAAGCCTTTGCCGTTAATATACGAAGAGGTGAAGTTGGAAATCGGATACCGAATAGATTTAATGGTCGAGAAGATGCTAATCCTTGAAATCAAATCGGTTGAAGCATTAAATGACCTCCACATGGCACAAATATTAACCTATCTCCGACTATCCGATTGCAAATTGGGATTATTAATCAACTTCAATACGGTCTTATTTAAAGACGGGATAAAAAGGGTAATAAACGGTTATTTGTGATTATCTTAAACACAAACAAACCAAATTTTAAACACAAAGGACACAAAGCGCGTCACAAAGAACACAAAGAAAAGCATTAGTGACCTTTGTATTTAAACAAGTATTATAAAAACCCCTGTATCTCAAAAGAAATTTATTTCAAATTATTACCTAACTTTGCAGCACAATTTTTGGGATATGAAAGAACAAATACCGACACATAAAATACAGGAAAAAATCACGACAGGGATTTTCCTGAAACGTTATCAGGACGGGAAGGCTACACAAAACGGCAATCCTACGCCTGTGATCGAATACGCACATCGCGACAATCATTACCTCTTTTATTTGCAGGAAAAAGGAGAAAACTGTTACTTGATTGATTTCAAAGAATATAAAATAACGGGGACCGGACTGGTTTGCGTTCTTCCGGGACAGGTTCATTTAGGCGTGACGATGGACAATGTGTCGGGCTGGCTTTTGGGTATTGACTCCCTTTTTGTAAAAGACGAATGGAAGGAGCTACTCGAAATGGCGCCGGTTGCGGGGAATACCCTTGTTCCCGACACGGAAACATTGAACGATTTGAAATTCGGATTTTCGCTGTTGAACAGAAAAATACAGTCGGCAGACCATCTTCTGGCACAAGACGCAGCAACGTTATTAATCGGTATGATTGCCCAATTGTACCGGCAACGGCTACCTGTCGCCTCCAATAAAAGACAGGCAACGATTGTTATTCAATTCAAATCCCTGCTTGCCAGGCATCTGAAAACCGTAAAAAGTCCGGCACAATACGCCTCCATGCTCCATCTTTCGCCCTCCTACCTGAATGAAGCCGTAAAAAACATTACCGGTTTTCCGGTCAGTTATTGGATACAGTATGCGGTTACGCTCGAAGCCAAGCGCCTGCTGTTTTACACCGAAAAAAGCATCAGCGAAGTCGCCTTTGAACTGGGATACAACGATAATGCCTATTTCACACGGCTGTTTGCGAAAGCATCGGGTGTGTCTCCCACTCAGTTTCGCGCAAATTACCGCAAATAGTCCAGGCCTTACCCGCTTTCGTCCATTTCCCGTATTTGCCGGCAGCGTACCTTTGCAGCATCATTTTAAAATGCAAGATAAACATGGTACGCAAATTGCTAAAAAACATCGACAAACTGCCCGCTGTCCTCATTAACGGGCGTCAATGCAAGACATGCTGGAAATGCATTGACGCATGTCCGTCAAAAGTCATTGGCAAAGTAAATTTCCTGTGGCATAAACATGCCAAAATAGCGCATCCGGATAAATGCACGGGCTGCATGACCTGCCTTAAAACCTGTCCGCACAACGCAATCATATCCATCAAACCATTTAAAAAAGCGTATGAAGAAATCAAAAAAGGCTAACAAACGGGCAATCGTATCCATCGCATTGTTCCTCCTCTTCGCCCTGTTAATCCTGTCTGCGGTGATGATACAAATCATTGAAATTCATCATCGTTTCTCACTTGCCCATCATGTATGGACGGCAATCCATGTAATTTGCGGAACCGTATTTACGATAGCGGGTATTTTTCATATTGTTTATAATTGGCGAATATTGAAATCTTATTTTATGAATAAGTAAAATGAAAACAAACGAACATCCGGTGAGTATTTCTGCCGACTACCTCTTTTTATACTCTTTGGTTGTCTATCCAGTCGCTTGCCGATTTGCCTCTCGAACATGGAAAACCTGAACGCCGTATTTATCAACGAAAACATGCTGACAGAGCGTTCTCGCAAAATGCTCCCAAGCGGGAGGTCGGCACGTGGTTAAGATTTTACTCTTCCGTCGATGCCCGCAACCTCATTTCCGCATCCAGCGCTACCGTTCGGTTAGGCGCTTCGGGATGCTTGATTTTTTCGAGAATCAACTCGGCGGCGGTCTGTCCCATTTTTTCGAAGGGCTGCTCTACAGTCGTCAGTTGCGGATATACAATCGTGGAAAGAACTGTCCCCGAAAATCCGGCTACGGCAACTTCTTCGGGGATTTTGACAGATTGTTCGCGCAAGTAGTTCATCGCCCCGATAGCCAGGGTTTCCGTAAAGGCAAACAGGGCATCAAACGGGATTTGGTTTTTCAACAGTTTTTCAGCGGCTTGCCTGCCGTCTTCTATGGTCATTCCGGTTTTTACAACTAAATTTTCGTCGTATGGAATATGGAATTTTTCCAGACAATTACGATACCCCCTGTAACGTTCTCCGGAGTTCAGGATATAATCAGGGGCTTGTAAGTGTGCAAT
This sequence comes from Prevotella sp., assembly GCA_031273295.1. Lineage (GTDB taxonomy): Bacteria > Bacteroidota > Bacteroidia > Bacteroidales > Dysgonomonadaceae > Dysgonomonas. Next base: position 699 of record JAISSD010000147.1, on the reverse strand, counting down.
TCGCTTTCGTCCGCCGCGAATAAGGTGTTCAACCAGAAAAAAAGATTTGGTATAATCGTTAATCACCACTTTTGAAACATTCTTCATGACTGTTTGTTAAGATTTTCTATTAACCGGCTTTTAACCCATTCGTATGCTTCATGCGGATTGTATATTTCATTCGGTCGCAACAGCATGTTTGTATCGCCTAAAAATTCTTCATCGGTCATTTCCTGTTCCATATTCAATAGGAACTCTTTTTGCGTAGGAGGTTTATCCACCACAAAATCCATGTATTGGCGGTAGCACCGGATAATATTGCCGGCATTGACATCTTTGGTTGATAACGCTTTATACAAGTCAAAAAGGTCGCGCCCTTTTCGGCGTTGGTATAATGCACGCAATTTTGTCCCCAGCAATTCGTCCAAATGATAGGTTGTGATATTGTAATTGCCTGAAAATCATTGATTTGTAAGATTAAAAGCAAATTTTGTCAAGCCCAGAACATTAAAATGCTCCCTGCTGTTGATTTCCACCTTTAAGCGAATGGGAATTATCGGCGGAATCTCCGACTCGAAACGGAATATCAGCGTGTTGTTGTGCGCTTTTTGTTTGACAACAGGTTTGCCGAGAAACGACAAAACATCTCTTATTCTGTCAATGGTTTCTTTAATCGGTTCTGCATTTATTTGCACTAAATCAATATCTTCCGAGTAGCGA
>JAISSD010000121.1 GCA_031273295.1 Prevotella sp. | reverse complement strand
GATATTTAACCGGTTGGTGGAAAAGTATCAGATAAAACTAAGACAGGAGAAAAGCGAAACTTTTTTGGATAAATGGTACTCGCAGCATATCCGCGACGAGATTGATTTTGTTTTTGGCGAAATAAAAAAGATACGGAACATTCGCACAAAAAAAATTGTCAGTGTGATATTGAGCCGCACTATCCGAAGTTGTCGCGCAACTACCCACGCCGATTTAGCCACATTGTTGGAACCGGTAACATCCACGTATTATTGCAGCAAGCACGGCAAAATGTGCAAACCGCTGTTTTCCATTCTGAAATGGTGGAAAACCTACTCCAAAGACACCATAGAGCGTTTGCTACAGTTCGACAAATTAAGAACCAATACTTATCAACTTTGCCTGACGGGCGACAGTCGGGAGATTGATATTCTTGAACAGGTAAAGAATAAAAATCCGGAGTTCGGAAACCATAAAATAATAGCATAATTATGGAGAATAATATTTTATTTGCAATTAAAGTTGAAAACATACAAGAGTTTACGATGAATAAAATCGGAAGAGAACTTACCGAAGAGGAATTGGATATTGCAAAAGAAGGATTGGAAAATGGTTTGCTTTTTGGTATTGAAACAGTTTATAATACGATTATAACGGAAATGATTTAATATGGGTAGAGTAAAAGAAATCAGCCCTTCGGAATTGTTGGCAATACAATTTCTTGAGCAAGCCAAACAATTTAACGCCAATATTGAATTGATAAAAGTGCTAAAATCAAGAACATACAGCATTGGAGAGAGCAATGTTTTGGTTCGTAGCGCTTCGGAAGGTAATCGCCGTTATTTTTTCGGTTTAAATTATCTTACAGTTGAAGAAATCGCAAATATTGATAATCCTTTTATCGCATTTATTTGTGGCTCAATAGATAAAATTGTTATCATTCCTGCTAAAATTTTATTCAAATATTTACCTCAAATCAGCCACGATAGAAACGGCGAATATAAAATAAACATTGACAGAGATTTAAATATCGTTTTGGCGGGAAGAGGAAATCGGATAGATTGTACGCCGTTTATCAATAATTGGCAGTTACTGCTAGCGCCGCCAGCAATAAAGGAAGAAAAGAAAAATACGGTTGAGGATAGTTTACATTCTGTATTGCAAGGTCGCTTAATTGAAATTGGCAATATTCGAGGTTTTGACACCTATTGTCCCAACAAATCATGGAAATTTAATGATGTGAAACTCGAAGAATTAATCACATTAAAAACTTGCCCGCAATTACAATTTTCCGATTACAATTTATTACGACAAATTGATGTCTTGTGGTTTAGACCGAAAGGGAATAATTTTATACCCGAATACGCTTTTGAGGTAGAAATCTCAACAGGTGTTTGGAGTGGAGTTGGAAGAATGGCAACGCTGATGGATTATTCAAACGTCGGATTATATGTTATTTCAAATGATTCAAGAAAATACAGTCAAGTGCTTTCTTCTCACTATGAAAATGCAAATCGTTATCATTTTGTTGCGAATGAAAATTTGGGAGATTTATATGCCGCAGAAAAGAATTTAAAGGAATTGAGATATGAAATTGGATTATAAAGTAGGGCTGCTTTGTATTCATTTATCCATTCGTTGAGTACGAATTTCGGGACAAGCATCTTTGAACCTGTTGCCAAATCGTTAGCTCTTTTGCGGCATAAAGACGCCATGTCGCAACAAACAGCCGGCGTCCGGATTTCTTCCGAAGCCCATTTGGTCATCCAACGCATTATGGACAATCTCTCTACTGCGGTTTCCTCTCCGAACAAAACAGAAGAGATACAAGCCATTCGAGCTGTTTGTCAAACAGGAGAGATGAAAGCAGTAAAACCCACAAAGGTTGATTTAAAGATTATTGGGCATGACGAAACAATTTATCTGATTGACATTAAGACGGCAAAACCCAATGCCGGCAGTTTCAAGGAATTTAAACGAACGCTTTTGGAATGGCTTGCTGCAACACTTGCCGTTAACCCGACAGCAAACGTTCAAACATTGATAGCCATACCTTATAATCCTTACGAACCGCAGCCGTATAATCGTTGGACAATGCGCGGAATGCTCGACCTTGAACACGAACTCAAGGTAGCCGAAGAATTTTGGGATTTTCTTGGCGGTGAAGGAACATACATTGAATTACTCGACTGTTTTGAACAGGCAGGTATCGAATTGCGACCGGAAATTGACGACTATTTCGGGAAGTTCAACAAGCAATGAAAAAGTAAGGCAATGCCTTATAGAGACATCCTGTTGGGACTTTCTGCAATCAATATTCACCTGCATCCCGTCCTTTCCAGTAGTTTTTCAGCCGCATCCATGAAGCGACAAAGATTACGAGCAGTTCACTTTGTGACATTAGCCATAGCCATATGGATTAATAAATGAATTATACGATGGATTTGCGTTTATATTTTGCAGGGAGTGTTGTTTTTGAGATATACGACTGATTACAAGCGAAATAAATATTAGCCTGAATGACGCGGGCTTAAGCCTCGCGTCGCAAAAACATAAGCCCCAGCCGTTCGGGCTTAAGCCCGCGTCGCGAATACATAAGCCCAAAGAAAATGGAGGCGTTTATCCGGAACATCGCCGGCAAAGTGGAGGATGAAACAGTTTTTATTTCCGTAAGGACATTTTTTTACCTGTTCCTCGAAACACTTCATCTCGAAATCGGAGATTTTTCCGCGTTCATAGTAGAAAGCGTTTTTTGAAATCAGTCCGCCGCTGTAGGAGTTCAAAGCCTCCTCCTCCGAACCTTCCAGTTGAAAATGCAGGACATGCAGGGAATCATCCACAATGGCGCG
>JAISSD010000057.1 GCA_031273295.1 Prevotella sp. | reverse complement strand
TAAATTGCAGCTATTAAAAATCATTGATTTGGGAATTCCACTCCTCCGTTTAGCTTCCGACCCCACCCAAAACACCGTTTATGCCATAGGCATAAATCCTGATTTTACCTTGGTAAAGTTTGAGATATAGTCATACAAATTTTCGATTCCTCCGCAATCAATGACGTCAAATGTTTCGTCACAAAAACATGTTTTGCGGAAAAGTTTTGGGTGTATGAAAAACTTTTATACTTTGTTTATGTGTGCTTTCGCAGACGAAAAAGGCAGATGGGGATTTAGCCCTTCCCGCGGGCAGGAAAACCAATGGTTTATAAAGTGTTGTCCCTCACGGGAGATTGTGCCTCTCTTCTCTCTGTGAATCGAAAAAAGTTGTATCTTTACACCATAGAATAAATTAGAAAAAAAATGCACGAAAGTATTTGTACATATAGGTATGTTGAGCTGGTTGATTGCAACAGGCGTAGCTTTTGGAAAGTTTATCGTTTGTAAAAATGAGGGATTTTTTTACAAATAATCCGCTCTGGCACGAAAAAATAGGCAAGATTTATGCCCTTTTGGAGCGTGTGAAAATTTCGGAGGAGCAGTCGAAAGACGTGTTGCACTTGCGAAGGACCAATCGTATTCTGTCTGTAGGCTCTACAACCGCTATTGAAGGTAACCGGCTTACAACACAGCAGGTTTTTGACGTGATAAATGGGAAAACTGTTTGGGCGGCGGCACGCGATATTAAAGAGGTGAAAAATGCCTATTCCGCATACGAACTAATCCCTGATTTATCCCCTTATAATGTTGATGACTTTTTGAAGGCTCACCGTTTTATTACTGACAATCTGGTGCAAGAAGCGGGACAATTCCGAACTGTTGAGGTGGCAGTAGTGAACAGCAAAAGAGAAGTGCTTCACTCGGGTGCAAATTTTGCTGAAGTGCCAGCATTAATAAGCGAATTGTTCGAATGGGGAAAAACTGCCGATGCGCACGTATTGATAAAAAGTTCGGCAATGCACTTTATGATAGAGCATATCCACCCGTTTCGCGATGGAAACGGACGAATTGGACGGCTTTGGCAAACACTCGTATTAAGTCGGTGGAATCCTATTTTTGAGTGGATGCCCGTAGAAACAATGATTTACCGCAATCAGGCAAACTATTATGCTACGTTGCAACAATCGCACACAGACGGGGTGGATTGTCTGCCGTTTATTGATTTTATGCTTGATATTATAGAAAACTCCATGTATCAATACATTGATATTGCAACGGAAACATTGAGTCTTCCGCTGAATATTGGCAATGACCCTGTAAACTCTTCCTATATCTTGGAATTAATCAAAGCCAATCCACACATAAGTTATGATAAATTGGTTGAAAAAACAGGGCGTTCGCGTGCTACAATCAAAAGAATGATAAAACGGCTTAAACAGGAAGGGGGTATTTCACGTATCGGTTCGGATAAAACAGGTTATTGGAAAATAAATTAAAATATGAAAATCAACGACAGGAACATGGCAAAGAGCTGTCTATCTGAGGCATATACGAGGGTAGGGGATGGGGAAACGAGGCGGGAGGCGCTCGCGGAATACGAAACCCTGTGCCGGCAATCAGACCTGTCGAACAGGATACTGGCACGGCATTTGCTACGCTCCATCCTGCCGGCTGTTGCCTTCTACCGGGCGCTTCTCCGAAACGGCTACACTTCCGTATATGTGAAATCGGAGTTTGGAGCGTCGGGCTGGGAGATGGAAACGTAGTCACAATCCTCCAATATAAAAAACATTTATGTTATGAATAAATTAATCCTAATAAGTTTGTTGTGTTTATTGGTTTCTTGTGCTGATAAAAATGAGCATGATTGCCAAATTATTATTTTCGATGAAGATAAGAGTGAGATACAAAGTGAATCGCCTCAATACACATTCATCCCTTTAGAAACACGACCGGATAATTTGATAGCGCATATAACGAAAGTAGAAATTGTAGATAATCGGATATTTACACTTGATATGAGGGGTAAAAATGTGCAAGTATTCGATATGGATGGGAAATTTATTGCGCAAGTCGGAGCAGTAGGCGACGCCCCTGGAGAATATGCTGCTCCACATAAATTATATATAAACGAAGCTGCAAAAACAATAACGATTATCGACCATGTTAAGAACCGCTATATGTTGTATGATTTAGATACATATCAACACCTTTCGACACGGGAAATACCCTTTTATTTTACATCTTATACTCCCTTATCTGATGGCAACCATGCCTGGTTTTATCGATATGGTTATAAGAAAGCAAGGGATTTATATTATATTCAGATTACGGATTCGCTGTTTCATATCCATGCCTATCATCATGGGATTGAGCATCTATCTCCTTCGGTCATAGCTTTTCAGGAATTATTTTATCCATACGACAATAAAATATTTTTTCATTATCCATTTACTCCTATCATCTATGAGGTTACGTCTGACGGATTAAAGGCTGTTTATGAATTGTCTATCGCCACAAAAGAGTTTCCTTCTCCGGAATATTTAGCATCTGTTACGCCGAATGAATCGGCCGATCAAGTGATGTTGGCTTCCGGCTACATTGCAGGGTATGCTGTTCTTGAAACAAGCCAATATATAGCCTTGTTTTATTTAGTAAAAAAGCGGATGGGAATAGGGATATACAATAAGGAAAAACAGAAATCATATCAGTATGTTGATTTTATGGAATCAACACTTCTGAATGGCGTCAATTTCCCATTTGTCGGTACGTATAATGAGCATTTTATTGCAACCATATCACCCGGTGAAATGAAAAATCGTCGTATAAGAAATGATGAATTAAGAAATCTTTCGGAGCGTATATCCGAAGA
>JAISSD010000306.1 GCA_031273295.1 Prevotella sp. | reverse complement strand
TCCGGTTTATAGGCGCTCATGCAGAATACGACGATATAAAAGACTGTTCACAAATTTAAATATACGGCTATGGCAAAAATCAATAACGAAACAGAATACAAGGCAATAATGTTGCGCATAGAACAGCTGTTAAAGCTTGTCAATGAAGAAACCCTGAAAGACGATGTAAATTACATCGAACTCGTTTTAATCTCGAATATGGTTGCCGATTACGAAGATATACATTATCCGGTTGAAACTCCCAAGCTGATAGATGTAATAAAGCTGCGAATGTTCGAAATGAACCTGACGCAAAAGGCATTATCCGAAATGCTCGGTCTTAGCCAGGCAAGAGTAAGTGAAATACTGAAAGGCAAAAGCGAACCGACATTGCCTGTAGCGAGGACCATCAGCCAAAAACTGAATATCGACGCTTCCATTGTTTTGGGAGTATGATTCAGGTCAAAGTATTTTAAACGAAGCGTTTGCAATGCAGGCGTTTTTTTTATCTCTGGCTAAAACATTCATTATTCCAAAATGTCCGTTTCAGCATTAATGCACCGGAGAAATGCCTGTTTTATACGAATTAATGCGCCATAATACGGTTATTATCAATGTATTACATTTAATAAATTTAGTCGTTTTTCGTGATCCGGCATAATCCAAACAAGTTTGACTTCTGCACTCGCTACTCAAAACGTTCATGTTTTTCCAATGGCGTCCATTGGAAATCAAAAATCGTACAAAACTTGTTATCAGCCTGTTATATTCTAATGGGCATTTTGGGATAAATAGTTTATTTCTCATGCCTAACGATTTCAACTGTCAGGCCTCGTTCGGGACTGGCCCTTGGAGCAGTCGTCGGGTACAAGCAAACAACAACAAGGCTGCGAGAATCACTTCCGGCAGCCTTGTCTTCAATAAAATAAAATATGAAAAAGAAACTTTATATCTTATATTTCTCCTTTTATACCCCAAGTTTCGGACGGTTTGTCTCCCATCACAAATTCTAATGTTCCTCCATTCTCAATGTCTTTAAAATCAATATAGAACTTGTTGTAATCCCGGCCATTGAGAGTGACGCTTTGGATGTACTTGTTTGTCGCACTGTTGTTTCCGGCTACAATTTTAAAGGATTTTCCATCTTTTACTTTTATAGTAGCCTCGTTTATTACAGGGCTGCCGAATATATATTTTCCTCCGGCAGGTTCTACCTGATAAAAGCCGAGAGCCGACAATACATACCAGGACGACATCTGGCCGACATCTTCATTTCCCGAAAGCCCGGCAGCCTGATCATGGTATAGATCGGTCATTACCTGGCGTACTTTATCGGCGGTTTTCCAGGGTTGTCCCACATAAGGATACATATACAGAATATGATGGCTGGGTTCGTTTCCATGAGCGTATTGACCTATCAGCCCGCTGATATCAGGAGATGCGTGCTCGCCCAGTGAACCTTCCACGATGAAAAGGGAGTCCAGTTTTTGAACAAACTTCTCTTTACTGCCAAACAAGTCCACAAGCCCTTTTATATCATGAGGAACCAACCATGTGTATTGCCATGCGTTTCCTTCCGTATAATCGTTATCGCGGTGAACCGACTCGAACGGATTGAACGGAGTTCTGAACTTCCCGTCAGAAGACAGGCCTTTCATAAATCCCGCGGATCTGTCAAAATAATGCGTATAAGCCTTGCTGCGTTTCAGAAAATAATCATAGTCTTCCGTTTTTCCCGTCTTTTGGGCGACTTGGGCTATAGACCAGTCGGCAATCGCATATTCCATAGTTTTGGAAAGGCCTTCACTTTCGCCTTTGTCGTAAGGTATATAACCATACTCCTTCAGATATTTCAATCCTCTTTCGTCCAGCATGGCCGAATTTTTCATGGCTTCGAACGCCAGTTCCCTGTCAAAACCGTCATAACCTTTTAATATGGCGTCTGCAACCACGGAAATGCCGGGATTACCGACCATACAATCAGTTTCGCAACCCATCAGGTGCCACACCGGCAATTTACCTTGCTCTTTGTAGATTGCAAGCATAGTATTCACAATATCGGCCATTTTCTCCGGATGTATGATCGACATCAACGGATGAGCCGCCCGATATGTATCCCACAACGAGAATGTTGTGTAATTTTTGAACGCTCCTTTTTCATGCATTTGCCCGTCCGCACCTCTGTAGTCGTTATTCACATCGCAAAATTCGGACGGCGCGATCATCGTGTGATAAAGCGCGGTATAGAATATGCGTTTTGTCCGATCATCATCGGCAGCGATGATAATTTTGTTCAGCTCTTCATTCCAGGCCCTGTCGGCGTCGGCGACGGTTTGTTCAAAATTCCAGCCCGGAAGTTCCGACCGCATATTCAACTTCGCGTTATCAATGCTTACGGGAGACAGGGCGACTTTTACAAATATGTTCTCTTCGTCTTGCGTGTCAAACAGCGCCTGGCCATAGACTCTCGCAGCCTTGATTGTATTTCCATCCTGCACTGCGGTTGTATCCGACACAAGAAAGCCCTTCATCGGTTTCGAGAAAACAGCCGTAAAAAAAATCTTCTGGTCATTGGCCCAGCCTTTGGAAAAACGATAGCCCGATATTACAGAATCGTTTTCCTGCACGAGATAACCCTCTGCCGGAGCATCCCATCCTATGCCATGTTGCAGGTCTATAATAACTTTCGAAGAATCTGACCGGGGGAAAGCGTATTTATGAAAACCTACTCTCTTTGTCGCCGTCAGTTCCACATCAATATTGAACCGGTCGAGGCGTACCGCATAATAACCGGGTTTCACTTTCTCGGTTTCTCTTCTGAATAATGAATATATACCTGATTCCTTGTCTTTTAAGTCACCCCTTCTCAATTTCACGTTTCCCGTGGCGGGCATGAAAGAGATATCGCCCAGATCGCCTATTCCGGTTCCGCTAAGGTGCATGTGTCCGAATCCTATAATGGTAGAGTCTGTAATATGGTAGCCGGAACACCAGTCCCATCCCTGTGAATAATTTGTAGGGCCTAACTGCACCAATCCGAACGGGACGTTGGCGCCTACAAATACATGACCGTGGTCGCCTGTTCCGATATAGGGATCGACATACTGTGCAAGATTTAAAAATTCAGGACTTTTCTTCGATTCTTCACAAGAATAAAACAATATGCCCGAGATAATACCCAAACAAACCGTTTTTGCAATACGACTAAAATTCGACCTCATTGTCTATTGGATTTATATATTTGATTTACAGTTTCCAAGCTCATGTCTACCTTCAGAACCCGTCAAAATTTTTCAGGTTGCAATTATAGCCGTAACAAAAATACGAAATAATTTGAAATAAAAAGACATTTGGGATATATTTGACTAGTCGAACTGATGTTTCAAATGCTTCCGTACCAACAGCCGTACTGTTAAAACAAAAATCCCTGCAAATCAAATGACTACAGGGATTTTTTGTTGTCTCATTAGGACTCGAACCCAAACAGGCAGAACCAGAATCTGCAGTGCTACCATTACACCATGAGACAATATTGTTTGCTGTCGCAAAGTAACAAACAATATTTTTATTTTGCAATCAATAGGAAATAGTTTTTCTTTCCTTTTTGTGCAATGATATATTTTCCGGCAATCAAACGGGATATATCGATTACATCATCGAAGTTTTCCAGCTTCTCTTTGTTGATCATTACGCCTCCTGCCTGCGCGGTTTTGCGCATCTCTCCCTTCGACGGGAATACAGCCGCCTTTTCGGTCAGCAGATCCACAGCTTTGATACCTGTCCGCAATTCATCCTTTGAAATATCGAATGCAGGCACGCCTTCAAAAACCTGTAAGAATGTTTCCTCATCCAATTTTTTCAAGGCGTTGGCTGTAGCATTGCCGAAAAGGATATTCGAGGCTTCGACAGCCTGCTCGTAATCCTCTGCGGAGTGAACCATAACGGTTACTTCTTTCGCCAAACGTTTCTGTAGCGGACGCAAGTGTGGCGCGACTTTTTGTTCCGCCGCCAGAGCTTCCAACTCTTCTTTGTCCAGAGCGGTGAATATTTTGATGTATTTTCCGGCGTCCTCGTCGCTTACATTCAACCAGAACTGGTAGAACTTGTAAGGCGAAGTATATTTTCTGTCGAGCCATACATTACCGGCTTCGGTCTTTCCGAATTTAGTTCCGTCCGCTTTTGTTATCAGCGGGCAAACAAGAGCGAAAGCCTCGCCTGCTGTTTTTCGGCGGATAAGCTCTGTACCGGTGGTAATATTGCCCCACTGGTCGGAACCGCCCATCTGTATGCGGCAACCCGTTGTTTCATATAAATGGAGATAATCGTACGCTTGCATCAGTTGATAAGAAAACTCTGTAAACGACATGCCTTCCGAAGCTTCCCCGCTCAAACGTTTTTTTACGGAATCTTTGGCCATCATATAGTTTACGGTAATGTGTTTTCCTATGTCGCGGATAAAGTTCAAAAACGAGTAGTCCTTCATCCAGTCATAGTTATTTACCAACAACGCCGCATTCGGCTTGCCGGATTCGAAATCAAGAAACTTGGCCAGCTGTTTCTTTATTGATTCCTGATTATGACGAAGTGTGGCTTCATCCAGCAGATTACGTTCAGCCGATTTCATGGAAGGGTCGCCAATCATACCTGTGGCTCCGCCAACGAGGGCGATAGGACGGTGGCCTGCACGCTGGAAATGCTTCAACATCATCACACTCACAAGGTGTCCGATATGCAATGAGTCAGCCGTAGGGTCAATACCCACATAGCCCGAAGTCAGTTCCTTTTGCAGTTGATCTTCCGTGCCCGGCATGATCTCCTGTATCATGCCTCTCCATCTTAGTTCTTCAACAAAATTCATCGAATTGGTTTATTGATTACATGACTTTTTCAGTATACTTCAAGCGTACTTTTGTGCAGGAATACATTATGATATAACGCATGAAATTCATCTGTTCGTGCGTCTTTTAACCGTATACCAATGCGCAAAACCATGCCGTCACAGTATCGCGCATAAAAGTACGACCTTTTTCGAAAAGAAAAAACTTTTTCCGCTATCGTTATTCACTTTTTTTTGCTCTGAAGCGGCGCATTCCATACAGGATTCGAGTTACAAAATTCAATCATCCCGACATATTCTGTTATAAATTGTTTGTTTCTCAGGCCCAAACATAATTCAGTCAGGAATCGTCCGTAAATAAAGTTTGCATTTCATTGGGCTTTATGACATAGATTTCATTCACCGTGAAATGTAAAATTAATTGGCAGGTATTCCCTTGTTATAGGAATTGTTACTGAATAACATGACGATTATCATAAATACATGTTTCACAATATATTAAAAAATTATAATGGTCAACTTGATTCATAACAGTTCCATAGTTCTCCGGACGCGACCGGAATTCAGGGACTATTATTTTTTCTCTTTGTAAAACATACTTCCATTGGCTTGTGCGGTCGGCATCACAAGCATATCCTGTATATCCACATGCGGAGGCTGGGAAATGGCATAGTAAACCGCGTTGGCAATATCCGTGGCAACAAGAGCTTCATAACCGTCATATACCAAATCCGCCCTGCCTTGATTCCCTTTGAAACGGACAAGCGAGAACTCCGTGTTAACCGCGCCGGGACAAATCTGGGTCACACGTATACCGTATGGCAGCATATCCATGCGCATACCCCGGCTCAATGCGTCTACCGCATGTTTGGTAGCGCAATATACGGCGCCATTGGGATAAACGCCCTTTCCGGCGATAGAGCCTATATTTATTATATGGCCCGATTTACGCGCCACCATTCCGGGAGATACTGTACGGGTCACATACAACAAGCCTTTGATATTGGTATCAATCATACGCTCCCAATCATCAATCACGCCTTGCTGGACGGGTTCCAAACCTACGGCAAGGCCGGCGTTATTGACAAGTATGTCTATCGCCTTCCATTCTTCCGGCAGACAAGTTAGCGCCTTCTCCACTTCGCTGTATATGCGTACATCGAAACAAAGCGAATAGACTTTCGACTCATATTTTATTTCAATTTCTTTTTCCAGTTCATCTAACCTGTCTCTGCGGCGGCCGGTAATAATAACATCATATTCCTCTTTAGCCAAACGCAAAGCAATCGCTCTACCCAGCCCGGAGGTTGCACCGGTAATTAAAGCTATTTTTTTCATAAGGCTTTGTTTTGTATTATTTGATCCAGACATTCAATATTTCGCCGATATACATTTTGTGATAGCCGTCTTTCGTCCGGTCATTCGGCAGATTCTTATCAACAGCAGTATCCGCTGATAATTGCTGGGATAGCATTTTTTTACATTCCAGTATCATCCAAGCTTCCGCAAAAGCCGTTGATCCCGAAGGCGTCTTGATAGGCGTAAGTCCGGAACCTTTTATCTTGTCGGTCGTGCGTCCGCTTACGGAGCCGCAATATCTTAATGCATCCTTGTAGGCTTCGGTATAGAAAGATATGGTATAATATTCATCATTGTCCATCACTTCCACCGAGTAGCGTGTCGGATTCAGGAAACAGAATGCTACTGGTTTTTCCCGGAATGTACCGATCCCGCCCCACGACGCGGTCATAACATTTGTCCGGCTGGTCGCACCGGAAGTGATCAAAGTCCAGTCGCTCAATAGCTTTATATAGTTGCCCGGAATTTTGTCGGCGGTCGCTTGTCTAAAACCGTTCATAACCGCTCCTTGAACAGCGGCGGTAGCAACAACATCTTGCCGAACGGGTTGAGCGGAGAGCGCGGGTTGGATAGTTTGCGGCGGTGTTTGAGCAATTACCGACTGTGTGGCGGCAACAGCTCCCCCCGTAACCGTACCGTTCAAATATTTGTCTATTGAGTTGAATATATTATTGACAGTGTCAATTGTTTGCCTGCGGAATTTGGCATAATATCCGTTGAGCTTGTCTCCTTTTTTGTTCAGCGCTATTTTATCCGTTATCATTTCTTCCGCAGTCAAAGGCGTTTTACTGTCTGAGTATTCATACTTGATATACCGCACGGTTGCTTCACATTTTCCCTCTCTTATATTCAACACCAGTCGGTACGTCAGTTTAGCCTGATCCAACACAAAGGCGCTCTTCTTGAACACAAGGAATTTTTCCCCCTGACATGCTATCTCTTTCCTTTCCCTGTTGGACAGGAGAACCCTGTTATCCAAATCTTTATGGGAGCCGGCTACATAATTGTCATTCGCCCACTTGTCCATAAGATTAAACAAATCGGCTTCAGATACGGGGTCTTTTACTGTTATGGATTTTGAAAAAACAACTTTACCGTCAATTTCAGGCGCGGCGCCTGCCAAATATTTTGCATTCTCCTGAGCGTACGCCAAAACCGGGATGATTGCACACAACGAGATTAAAAAGAATTTATTCATACTGGTCGGGTTAAAATGTTAATCGTATAAAGTTAGTACAAATTCGGAAACCGACAAACAAAATCCCTGTCTTTTTATCAACTGATGGTTGCTGGCTTGTTAACCCCCAATGAAGCGAAGCGATTTTGGGGTAGCGAAACGGCGTCCTCTTCCCTCAAGTTCTGCATGGACAGAGCCGTCAGGCCAAGGCTGAAAGCTTTCCATATCCCGACCAAGCATAACATGCCGGGTGAAATGAACATGCCCGGCAATTACGTCCTGTAAAGATAGTATAACAAGTATCAGGCAGGGACTTAGACTTGGCCACAGAGTATTGTCGTTCTTGGCCTGACGCTGTTCGTTTTGGAAAAATTCCGCGAACGTATTGAAAAATATATCACGGGAATTGTCAATAACAGCGGTTGCAAACTTGTATCGTTGCGGGTTTTGGAGTACAAAAAACTCGTTTCCATCTGATTTTTCTGACAAAACAACTCCGGCAGCAATGGAATATCATATAGCCCCCAACCTCGTTACACAACTTCAGGTATTACTTCTATTGATGGAAGTTGGTTGGTTTTTCCCACAATGGACGTCTTTGTTTTAAGCCAGAGGTTTCATACCGGGATTAAATTGCAATCAAATTTTATTCCGGATTGATGCCGTCATTTTTAAAATTGCAATCTCATTATCTCTGGTTCCGGGATTGACGGGCGTCTTGCAGCAATAAATCTGATTGCAAATTTATTTCAGGCGCTCCTGAAATTGAGTATAAAATGCTTGCAATTGCATTAGATATGCTTATCACAACGCATGTTAAAGTCGTAATTTGCCCTTGATGCTGTTGCAGATACAAAAAATTTTAGCAAATAGTATTTACCCCCAAATTGCTACGCTTCATTGGGATTACGTGTTGGGGCTACGACCACATGTAACCCTATTGGTTACTCGCATTGAAGACCTTCGGTCTTTTGCCCTCGTCGTCTTCCCGCCGAAGAAGAAAGCGTGTCCGGGTGCATTTGAAACCTCGGTTCGACCTGGTCAAATCCGCCCGTTAGTCAATCTGCCATTGTTTTATAGATAAATATCTTTCGCATTTTTTGCAATATACCGGACGAATTCTTATAACTTTGTAAGTCAATATAGTATTAACCAAGTATAATGACTGATTTTTCACAAACCGATATAAAGTTTCTGGCAGGAGTAGGGCCTAAAAAAGCCGAAATACTGAATAAAGAGATAAATGTGTTTTCGGTAGAAGACTTGCTCTATTATTTCCCCTATAAATATATCGACCGCAGCCGCATCTATTTCATCAACGAAATAGACGGCAATATGCCTTACATTCAGCTTAAAGGAACGATCGAGGCGTTCGAGACATTCGGGGAAGGATATAAAAAACGGCTTGTAGGACATTTTACCGACGGCACCGGATTCATTGATTTGGTTTGGTTTCAGGGAGTAAAATTTATAGAAGACAAGTATAAATTGAACCTGCCCTACATCATCTTCGGCAAACCGACAGTGTTCGGTAATAAATTCAATATCGTGCACCCCGATATAGACCCGTATATAAGCGAAGATGAGAGGCCGACAGGATTAATGCCATATTACAATACTACGGAGAATATGAAAAACCATTATCTGAATTCGAAAACGATGCAGAAGATAATGGCCGCGGCTTTTTCCTCCGCTATAAAAAACCTGCCTGAGACCTTGCCTGAAAAAGTATTGCGAGAGGCCGGTCTGATGGAATTGAAACGGGCTATACGCAATATACATTTTCCCGGGAATGCGGCCTTGCTGCGACAGGCCCAATACAGGCTTAAATTCGAGGAACTGTTTTATATACAACTGAATATATTGGGATATGCCTCCGGTAGAAAAAACAAAATAAAAGGTTTTGTATTCACTAAAGTAGGAGGCTATCTGACTACATTCTATGAACAAAATCTTCCATTCACTCTGACTGACGCCCAGAAACGCATTATCAGGGAAATTCGTCAGGATATGGCTACCGGAAAGCAAATGAACCGTCTGCTACAAGGTGATGTGGGTAGTGGAAAAACGCTTGTAGCCTTGATGTTGATGTTGATAGCGCTTGATAACGGTTTTCAGGCGGCAATGATGACTCCGACCGAGATCCTGGCCACGCAACACTATCATACGATAAAGGATTTGCTGGCGGGAATGGGCGTGAATGTGGAGTTGCTGACAGGATCCACAAAGAAAAGCGACAGGAAACGCATACATGGCGCTTTGTTAACAAACGATCTGCATATACTGATAGGCACGCACGCCCTGATAGAAGATACTGTTCAGTTTTGCAATCTTGGGCTGGTCATAATAGACGAACAGCATCGTTTCGGTGTGGCGCAGCGGGCTAAATTATGGACAAAGAATACCAATCCGCCCCACGTTCTGGTAATGACAGCCACTCCAATCCCGCGTACGCTGGCAATGACCGTATATGGCGATCTTGACGTTTCCATTATCGATGAACTTCCGCCGGGACGGAAACCCATCCGCACTATTCATCAATATGACAAAAAGCGGGGATCATTATACGAATCTATTCGGAAACAATTGCAGGAAGGCCGGCAAATATATATGGTGTATCCGCTCATCGAAGGTAGTGAAAAGCTGGACTTGAAGAATCTGGAAGAGGGTTTTGAGAACATCAGGGAGATATTCCCCGAATATACGGTATGCAAAGTGCACGGCAAAATGAAATCGAAAGAGAAAGAGACCGAAATGCGGCGGTTTATAAAAAACGAAGCGCAGATAATGGTTTCCACAACGGTTATTGAAGTCGGAGTAAATGTGCCTAACGCTTCTGTAATGGTTATTGAATCGGCGCAACGTTTCGGACTTTCACAATTGCATCAGTTGAGAGGCCGTGTAGGACGCGGCGCCGACCAGTCGTATTGTGTCTTGGTGACTCCGTACGAACTGTCGGCTGACAGTCGCAAGCGCATCAAAATCATGGAGGAAAGCAATGACGGATTCGAAATAGCCGAGGCCGACCTCAAATTGCGGGGCCCGGGGGATCTTGACGGTACACAACAAAGCGGTATCCCGTTCAATCTGAGGATTGCCAATCTGGCGCGCGATGGAGAAATAGTGCAATGCGCACGGGACGCCGCTCAAAAGATACTTGATGAAGACCCGTTGATGGAGAAGCCCGGTAACCTTGTCCTGCGCAGACAATTACATAAGTTGGGAGGCAGCAAGTACAATTGGGGGCAGATCAGTTGAACAGCTAGCCTGTCTGTCTCTTTTTCCATTTTCAATCACCCCGCATCGCCGGCATGTCAACAATTCCATGCATGTGATCGGGCATAATTTGACATGTATCAAATGAAATGCAGGACGCCTTTCCCGCAATTTTACCCGTTTGTTAGATGCAATCTGTTCGCAGGGCGAAGCAACCCCTAACATGTCGTAGACAATCAACGGAACAAAGTGCGGTTAAATCCTCTGCGGTAAACAGAAAACGGAGCGTACCCTGAACAGGTGCGCTCCGTTTTTTACTGTCTCGTTTTAAGGAACTGTTATGAATTAAATTAACAGTTGTTGTTTTTTTAATATGTTGTTAAACAGATATTTGCAATATATAATCGCCAGATTATCCAGCGCCGGTTCCCAAGGCTGTTCATTGTCTGCTATCGATAATGACCCGTCTGAAGTTGTTTACTCATTTCGATGGCGTAACAATTCATTCATTTCCTGCCTCGCTACTATTCTTTGACACAACGGACGAACTGGCCGTATATCCGATAGTCGTTGGAGTCAAGGGCTAAGGAAGAACCGAAGTCTGGTCCCCACGCGGTCGAACTACCGGACGGCGAGGAAGACCAAGGGCAGGGGCCGTTACCTACCTCGTTCATTGAGCCGTTAGCACCACGGTACCCGACAGCAGGAAAGAAAGGATTGATCGAACCGGAGGGATTCCCGCCGGTCTTGGTACGGCCAGAAGTTATGGTACCGGTTCCTGCCAAATTGAGTCCCGATACGGAACCCGACGTCCATCCGGAATAATTTCCGGTAGCCCCGAATTCACTTTTGGTCGGCATGCGCCACCTTGTTCCCGTTGACGATCCCGGAGCGGCGCCGGTCTCGTTTTGCAACACTGCGCAATAGGGCGATGGACGGAACCGGGACACTGGCCGTATTGCTCAAATCAACAGACGACAGGCAACCCCACATCGGCAAAGGTTTGAAATTCCTGCTACCGGTCACATTCCATTTTCCCGAAGAAGCGAAAGTCATGGACTGCATGACAGCTTCCCTAGTGGTAGAGGCATCAAAGGGAGATGTAGCATTGGCGGCCTCAACCGCATCATGAGCGTTGGCAACGACCATGACATAAGCGCTGGTAGTGTTACCTGCTCCATCCAGATACACATCGAAAGTCTTTTTGTTTCTGTTGCTACTGTCCGTGACAATGTCCTGTCCCTGAGCATACGCCCGGCACAGGTATTTACCGTCCGAATCAAAAACCAGCACATCGACTTCCGACACATGAGTTTCGTCAACGGGACTCAAGGCGTAGGTAGATACAGGAGTAAGACCCGGAACAGTAATTTCAGAACTCCTGACCTGGCACAGATTGGATTGTCGCGATTTTGAAGTGGAGGGTTAAATCGGTACCCGGATAGCGTGTTTGAGATTGATTGATGGTATGTATCACGTTTCGGAT